>CAIWNO010000121.1 GCA_903914045.1 uncultured bacterium
ATTTGCATGTCACTCTTACTTGGCTGCCTGTTGCTGGCGCGACTGGCTATGACATATTCCGCGACGGAGCCACAACTGCGCTTGCATCAACAAACGAAACCCAAACGTCCTACATTGATTCCACCGCGGTTCCTGCGACGCATTACATGTACACCGTGAAAGCGAAAAGCGCGGCTGGATCCAGTATGGCCAGCGTTGCTGATGATGGATTCCGCGGCGCTTCAACCGAACTTCCGACCGATGTGATTGCAAGTCAAGGAACGTACTCAGATAAAGTTACGATCAGTTGGACCAACGCTGCGCAAGCAACTGGGTATGAAGTTTTCCGAACAGGAACAATCGTGCCAATTGGAGCCACTGAAAAGATTGGAACAACAAGCGCGGCTCAAATCACCTTCAACGACACAACCGCGGCAACTGGAAAGATGTACTCGTATACCGTTAAAGCCAAGCGCGTGGCAGGTCTTAGTGGCGCCAGTTTCCCAGGCAATGGTTGGCGCATGATTGCGGCTCCATTGAAAGTTGAAGCGAGCGATGGAACATTCCCCGACAAAGTAGTAATTACATGGGCGCAGTCCGTTGGCGCAACCAGTTACAGAATTTTCCGCAGTGGCACGACAGGTGCGATTGATCCAATTGGCGTCTCGCCACTTGGCGTTCTGGCATTCAACGACACCGCGGGAGTAGTTGGCACGAAATACAACTACTACGTGAAGGCGGAATTTAATTCTGGCCTCAGTGCCTACAGCGTCTTCAATTCTGGTTGGCGTCGCATCTTGGCGCCGTTGAATGTTGCGGCAAGCGATGGCCTTGCAGGCAAAGTCACGGTGACTTGGACGCCGGTCACTGCTGCAATTGGATATTCCATTTACAGAACTCTTGGCGCGGCAAAAACATTGGCGGGCAGCGTGGTTGGAAACACTGTGGCCACATTTGACGATAAAGCCGCCGTTATTGGCAGCGTGTACACCTACACCGTGGAAGCAGCCTCAAGCTCTGGACCAAGCGCGCCAAGTTTGGGCGACACGGGTTTCATTGGATACCCAGTTGTGGTTCCAATTGGCGTGGCAGCGAGTGACGGAACATTTACCGACAAAATTGCGGTCAGTTGGAAAGCCGCGGCCAACGCCATTGGGTATCAGGTCTTTCGAGGCGCGGAAAAAGTTGCTGACGTCACGGTCGCAACCACCTTGACATTCAATGATGCCGCCACAACGCTGGTGCCAGGAACTCTCTATACCTACACGGTGAAAGCCTTGTTCACGGGCGCGCGAGTGAGTACCGCAAGCAGTGGCAATTCTGGATTTGTGGGATATCCAGTTGTTGCGCCAACGGCGGTCACGGCAAGTGACGGAACATTCACCAACAAGATTGTAATTTCTTGGAAGCCCACGCCCAACGCGAAGGGCTATCAAGTGTGGCTTGCTGGTATCAAACTCGCTGACATGACTGGTGGCGCAACGGTGACGTACGACCATGTCACCACATCGCTGATTCAAGGAACTCTCTATGCCTACACGGTGAAAGCGGTGTTCACGGCGGGTGTCAGCGCTGCCAGTGAAAGTGACACTGGGTATCGCAACTTGGCGGCGTCGTTGAGTGTGATTGCAAGTGATGGAACTTTCATGGACAAGATCAATGTGGCATGGAGCGCGGTCATTGGCGCGGCAAATTACGACGTGTATCGTGACAGTGGATCGGGCGCAATAAAGATTGGTTCCGTGATTGCGCCAGTGGCCACTTTCACCGACACCACGGCGTCCGTGGGCGTGGTGTATACCTACACGATCATCGCCAAAGCAGGCGCGTCCACCAGCGCAATGAGCCCTGGAAACAGTGGATTTAAAGGCATTTCAGCGCCATCCGCCGTGGCGGCAAGCGATGGGGAATTTGAAAATTCGATTCTCGTGAAGTGGTCGCCAGTGGCTGGCGCAACCGCCTATGAAGTGTTTCGCGACGCGGTCAAGATTGGCGATGTGCTTGGCGGGGTGATTGTTTCATTCAGCGATATCAACACCACGGCTGTCGCGGTGAATATAAATTACACCTACACGGTGAAGGCTCTTGTTGTCAGCGGAGCGACAATTAAAGTGAGCCCCGTGAGCATTGGCAACACGGGTTGGCGTGGACCTGCGCCCAAAAATGTTGTGGCCAGCGACGCGCTGTATTCCGAGCGCATTGATATTACGTGGACCAAATTGGCGGGCGCGACAACATATAAAGTATTGCGAGCCATTGGTGCGGCCGTTGCCACGGAAATTCCCGTGACTCCAGTGGTCAGTGGAAATAGTGTGACGGCCAAGGACACATCCGCCGTTGCAGGCACCATCTACACCTATACGGTGCGCGCCATGTTGCCGCTCGGACTTGGTCCCGTGAGCAAGGCGGACACTGGTTCTCTTAAGAGCACCTCAGGTTTGGTTGATGGCCACACTCCAAGCGGCACTGCTGGCGCAAGCGATCAAGGCGTTTCTGGCGCTGACATTCACCAACACGCAGGCGCGAACAATACCGGCGCGGGCAATGCCAATGGCACCACAAACACCCATGGTCAAGTCGATGGCGCAGATGATCAAACCACTTTGAACACGCGCACGATGGCGCAAATGCAATGCGATGAATTATTCCTGAAGATCTCCGATCGAATCGACGCGGCGCAGACGCAATTGGACGCCATTCGCTCCCACGGAATAATGAATGGCGCGCAAAGCACTGTTGTGAACGCAAGCGTGACGGAGCGAATGTTGAAAGAGCTCATCGACAAACTTACGCGCGATGATGACATGAATGGCGTCATTGACGTCTGTCAGCGCGCGGCGGGTGACTTTGATCTTGACGGCGCCGTTGATGACTTTGACATGGTCGACTTTGACACCGCATTTGAAATGGGCGATTTGAATGTCGCTGATTTAAATTGCGATGGCGAACTTGATAGCGCGGATTTTGGTTGCATGCTCAACGCGTTGCAATCACACGATGCGTCGTCCGCTACCATTGAATAATGTCGCAACCAAGCACGCATTTGCGCCGAGACGTGAACCGGTGGGGACTTGTGGCGCTGGGAATTTCCGGTGTTGTGGGGTCGGGTTGGTTGTATGCGCCCATGGAGGCGGTGAAGCAAGCGGGTCCCGGCGCGTTGTTGGCGTGGGTGGTGGGCGCGGGCTTGATGTTGATCATGGGATATTGCTTGGCGGAACTGGCGTGCGCGTTTCCAGTGTCGGGTTCAAGCGCGCAAGTTTCATCGGCCACGCATGGGCGCGGCATGTCGCTCATCAATATGTGGCTGTTGTTCTTTGCGTATGTCACCACGCCGTCCATTGAAGCCACAAGCATTGTCACGTACAGCGCCATGTATTTTCCGCAGTTGACCGTTGGCAAAGAAGCCAACTTAAGCCACACGGGTCAAGTGGCCACGGTGTTGCTGATCGCATTTTTCACGGTGCTGAATTTCTTTGGCGTGCGCTGGTTGATACGCATGAACAGCGTGATCACATGGTGGAAGATCGCCATTCCCGCGAGCGTTGGGTTGGTGTTGATGTTCACCAAGTTTGACAGCGCCAATCTCACATCCAATGGCGAGGGATTTATGCCGGGCGGCGTGCAAAGTATTTTTGCCGCGCTGTCCATGGGCGGCATTGTGTTCACGCTGTCCGGCTTCCGCATCATTGGCGACTTGGCGGGCGAGGCGCGGAATCCAGCCAAAGACATTCCGTTTGCGTTTTTTATGTCCACGCTATTCGCGCTTGTTCTGTACTTGATTGTGCAGTTTGCTTTTCTGGGCGCGCTTGACACGGCCGAGTACGCGCATGGTTGGAAAAACATTGTAATTCCGCAGGCAAACGCGCCGTTTTTAGCCATTCTCATGGTGGCGGGCTTGCCGCTGTTGGTGAAGGTTTTATATTTCGACGCGGTCATTTCGCCAGGCGGAAGTTGCTTGGCCTATGTGGGCAGCACCGGACGAGTGGTGTACGCGGCGGCGCAGCAGCGATTTGCGTGGAATATTTTATTGCAGTTGAACAAGCAGGGCGTGCCCGTGTTGGCGTTGGTGTTCTCGTGGTTTGTGAGTTCGGTGGTGGTGTTTGCGTATCCAAAGTGGACCGAGCTTGCCAACCTAAACGCCGCGGCGTATTTCTTGAATGTGATTTCCGTTCCAGTAAGCGTGGTGGTGTTGCGGCGCATTGAGCCAAAGTCGCGGCGGCCATTTCAAATGCCAGGCGGAATGCTCATGGCCTTCGTGGCGTTCGCCACCAACTTGTTGATTGTGTATTGGAGCGGAGTGAAGTCGTACATTCCGGTGATCGTGGCGCTATGCGTGATTGTGTTTTTTGCATACGCCATTCCCAAATTGCGCGGCAAGCCACAAGTGGTGAACGCGTGGAAGCCGCTTGTGTGGTTGATACCAACCGCGCTTGTGGTGATTGGAGTTGGTTGGTTTGGCAGCCAGGACTTTGGCGGCACGGG
>CAIWNO010000122.1 GCA_903914045.1 uncultured bacterium
GCCTTGCAATTCATCGCGGTTCAATTGCGTGATGGCGCCACGGGTGAAACCAAGAACGGCGTCTTGCGGATTCTGACCAGCGGCGAACGCGTTGATTGCATCCTCTTGCAAAATATAAATTGGCGGAACTGGCATGCCGCTAGCGATGGCCATTTCGTCCACAACGTCGCGCAATACTTGTTCATTAACATTTTCGCCCGCGCCTTGCAGCGGTTGACCACCAAGCGCTTCCGCCACGGATTTTCCTGTGCCACCCAGCCGCAAGCGTTGCACCCCGGCGCCAAGAAAAATAATGAAGCAGGCCGCGCCGGTGATCTGAAAGAAAATTTCTGGGTTCCACCACAGTTCACTGCCTTGCGCGCCGCGTTCTTGGGCTTGCGGAACAATGACAATGAGCGCAAGCGCATAAAAACTTAGAGCGACACACGCGATAGCCAATAAGAAAAGAAGCACAAGCCATGTTGTGCGCTGCCTAGCTTGGTCTTGTTGTTCAAAGAAATTCAATGGTGCATCCTGGTGCAATATTCGCGCGCGCCGATACAGGCAACGCGCGCCTGATCACTTTGATTTTGCTTTAATACACCCACACAAACTGGTGAGTTATTTAACTTAAGGCACAAACATGTACGCGCGGACAGCATTAGAACATTCGCGCGGAGGGAACCGCCCGTGAGTCCTCTGGAGTTGTCCAAAGTTCAGCTTGTTGAAATTGAAATACGCCCGCGACCAGATTGCCTGGAAACGTGACCACGCCCTCGTTGTAGCGCATGACCGCGTCGTTGAATGCCTGGCGAGCGAAGGCCACGCGGTTTTCCGTGGTGACCAACTGCTCTTGAAGAGAAAGGAATTGAACGCTGGCTTTTAAATCGGGATAAGCCTCGATGCGCGCAAATAATCCTTGCAATGCGCCACCAAGAGCCATGGATGCCGCGGACAGCGCGCGCATGGCGCCAAAATTTCCAGCCGAAGCTTCGACTGCTGCCGCGTTCACATCGCCGCGCGCGCGAATAACCGCCTCCAATGTCACGCGCTCATGTTGAGCGTATCCCTTCACAACCTCGACCAGGTTTGGAATTAAATCCGAGCGCCGGCGCAACTGAACATCAATTTGGCTGAATGCGTTGGCCATGCGCACGCGACGCACGGCCAGGCCGTTGTATAAAACAATCAGGATGACAAGCGCGACAAAAGAGAACACCACGCTTCCAACAACAATTCCAGAATTCATGAATGCAGCCAGTGTCATTATGAAACGCATTATGACCACTTTGTGTTGTTTGAAAACACCACCTATCAGAATAAATATTGTGTTGCCAGTTTTTTAACCGGCGCGTTGAGCGACGCGCGACTTCAATTTTTCAGCCACTAGGCAAGACACTTCCTCGATAGCAGCTGAAAGATCGTCGTTGATGACAAACGCGTTGTAAATTCCATTATCGCGCGCGCGCTGCATTTCAACAGTTGATTCGCGGAAGCGCCGCTGAATGGCGGACTCATCCTCGCGACCGCGCTGGCGCAAGCGTGTAAGCAGCGACTCCTCGCCTGGAGGAAGTATAAAAATACCAAGCATGTCTGGATATTTGTCGCGCACAAGTTCGGCGCCTTGCACATCGATATCAAGCACCGCCAACTCGCCGCGCGCCAGGGCGGCGTCAACGGGTTGGCGCGGCGTGCCGTACCAAC
>CAIWNO010000123.1 GCA_903914045.1 uncultured bacterium
CGCGCCGCACCACCATCATGCGCGCGCTGTCGCGCGGTTGCGCCGGCATGGTGGCGATGCAGCTTTGCGAAAATGGATAATCCAAATCAGCCAATTTCAAATCCGCGGGCGCAGTCGTGCTTGATTCGTCATTCGACATCATGCGTCAGCCCAACTTTGCGCCGCGTTGCAAGTTCTTACCACACAGAAGCACCTTTGAAAAGATTGCTCGCTCACGCCTGCTCCTTGCGCGCGGCCGATGTGATGCGTTGACCCGTCACAATGGATCGACCTCGGCAAAAATCTGCCCACGCCATGGCGCGCCGACCCACTGGTTGCACTTGCAGAATTTCAATCACGCCTTCGCCGCAGGCGACATATCCACCACGCACAATTTCACCAGGCGCGGCGCTATGTGTTATCGCCAAGCCAAGTGGTTGCGCGCTTGGCGTAGTCACCTCCTTGACCCGCAGCAAACGAATGGGTTCGCCCGCAATATCCGCGTCGCACCCTGGCCAAGGTGCAAGGCCGTGAATGCGGCAGCGAACCATGCGCGCGGAGCCTGAAAAATCAACAAAAGCCTCGGTCTTGGAAAGTTTCTTGGCGCGCGTGGCGTCGGATTCAATTTGCGCCTGACCCACAAGCGTTCCCGCAAGCGCGCGCTCAATGGCGCGCATCATCATGTCCACGCTTTCAAGGGCAACGCGGTCATGCACTTCGCCGGCGGTTTCAGTGGGACCAACTTCACATGCGTGCGTGTCGTAAATATCGCCAGCATCCATGCGCTGCGCCACCTGCATGGCGCACACGGTGATGCGTTCTTCACCAGCCATCATGGCGCGCTGAATTGGCGCGGCGCCACGCCACTTGGGAAGCGCCGACGGATGCAAATTAATTGCGGCGCGGCCCGCGAGCAATGGCATCGACAATTTTTGTCCAAATGAAATCACCACGATCACTTTGGCGCGCGCGCATTGCTCACTCGCTTCAAGTTGATTGACATCCTCGGTGCGAATTAATTTCAAGCCACACTTAAGCGCCAGCGAGGAAATTGCGGTGGGCGTGCTCACACGACCACGCCCGGCGGGACGATCTGGCTGGCTCACGACAACATCAATCCAACCACGACGCGCCAATTCACGCAAGCATGGAGCACCCAAACTTCCACCGCCAAGAAACGCCACGCTTCCAAGGGCATGTTTGAAATCGTCCACCTACAACCCCGCTTCTCGTTCAAGCAACTTCACGGCTTTGCGGTTGCGCAAACGATCAATCGGCGTCATGCGATCAATGATCAACATGCCATCCAAATGATCAAACTCATGTTGCCAGACGCGCGCTGGAAAGGCGTCGCTTTCCAAATGCACCATGGCGCCACTCATATCCATGTAGTCAATGGCGATGAAAGTTGGTCGACGAATCATGCCGCGAATATCTGGCAAACTCAAACACCCTTCGTCATATGGAATTAAATCGCCATCCATTTTGCTCAGCACCGGATTAATAAAAACGCGCTCAGGAATTCCGTCATCGGGGCGCGCCTCGGTTATGAAAAGCCGCAGCGACTCACCCACTTGGGGAGCGGCCAAACCAGCGCCCTCTTCTTCGCGCATCAAGTGAAACATATCCTCGACAAGATCGCGGATGGCAGGCGTGACCTTTGGAATGGCTTTGGCCTTGGCTCGTAAAATAGGATCGGGGTAGACCAAAATGGAACGCTTCTGTTTACTCACGCAACCTATCGTAATTCACTCTCGTATTCTGCGTTGACCCAAAGCCCAGCAGGGCTTACCTTTGACCATCCAAGCTTAAGATTTACCTAGGAGTAATTGCGTAATGTTCAATTGGAAAAAAACTGGTGATGCAGCGGACAAATCAGAGGATAAATCTGCCAAGGGTGTGGTTGCGCCTCAACCAGAGAAGGCCGCGAAATTTTTCCAGCACGCCACCGGCATGGTCAAAAACGGAAACTTTGAATACGCGCTCAATTTATTTTCGAACGCCATCAAACTGGATCCAGAGAACATGCTGTTTCATCAATCCATGTTCGAGGCCGCTAAAAATTTCATTCAAACCGGAGGGCAGCCCGCCACAGGCAAGGACGTGAAAGCGATCGATGATGGCGTGGGTGGCAACGCCTCCAAACTTGCGGCAGCGGAATTCATTTGGATGCGCGACCTGAACAATTTGCCCGCGCTTATGAAATTACTTGAATTCACAGGGAAATTGTCCATGTTGGAACTGGGTCGCTGGCTTGCGCCAATGGCTTTGAATCTGATTCGAATTCAACAAAAGAAAAAAACTAGTAAGACCCTGTGGATTCAAAGCAAGAATATATTCGCGGAAATTGACGCATGGAACGAGGCCTTCGCTTGTGGCGAGGAGGCGGTCCGCCTGGATCCAACGGACAGCAAGTTGGTTTCGGAACTCAAGCAGCTCACTGCCGCGCGCGCCATTCAACAAGGTGGCTACAACAACACAATCAATCAAGAGGGTGGCTTCCGCTCCAACATTAAAGACGCCGACAAACAACGCGCCTTGCAAGAACAAGACAGTATTGCCGCGGGCGGCGATACCGACACTCGCAACTTGGAACGCGCGAAAACCGAGTGGGAAACAAATCCAGAATCCCCTGAAAATGTTCAAAAATACGCCACATTGCTGCGCCGTGTCGCCACGGCAGAATCAGAGGCGAAATCGCAAGAGGTGTATTTGGATGGGTTCAAGCGCCTAGGCGAATATCGATTTCGAATGGCCGCGGGTGATATCCGTATCGCTCAAACACGCCGCAAGTTGCGTGAAGCCGAGGCCGCAAGCGCGAAAGATTCAACCAATGAAATGTTGAAGGACACCATCAAGACAATTCGCCAGACATGCCTTGAGCTTGAGGGCAGCGAATACGCCGACCGCATGGGAAAATATCCAACGGATCGAACGCTCAAAGCGGAAGTTGGTCGCATTTGGTTTGAACTTGGACGCTTTCAAGACGCCATGCCTTGCTTTCAAGCCGCCAAGGATGAGGCCAAGTGCCGCTTGAACGCGGCGCACATGTTGGGCAAATGTTTCGCCGCGGAAAGTTGGCACGTTGAAGCCATTGGTGAATTCCGCGAGGCGCTTCAAGTGCTTGACGCCACCGGCGCGGATCGTGAACTTGATATTCGCTACGACTTGATGAACAGCCTTATTGAGCAGGCGCGCGCCGAAAAAAGTGTTGGTCCCGCCAAGGAAGCCGCCGAGATTTGCTCCGCTATTTTGCGTAAAAACATTGGCTTTAAGGATATTCGCGACAAGCGCAAACTGATCGACACCGTCATCAAGGATCTTGGCGGTTAATGGCTGCGCGCGCGGTCAATGATGCTGACGTGAGCCATGCGCATGGCGCTGAGAAAGTGGTCGCGGTCATTCCAGCGCGTTGGGCCAGCGTTCGATTTCCTGGAAAACCTTTGGCGCTTCTTGCGGGCAAGCCAGTGATTGCGCATGTGTGCGAGCAGGCCAAAAAATCAAAGCATGTGCAACGCATTATTGTTGCCACGGATGATCAGCGCATTGTGGACGCCGTCACCGCGGCGGGATTTGAAGCGCGCATGACCCGCGCGGACCATGTCAACGGAACCAGCCGTATTGCGGAAGTGGCGGCCACGCTTCACGCCGACATGATTGTGAATGTGCAAGGCGATGAGCCGCGCATTGAGCCCGAGTTGATTGATCTTGCGATTGAGGCGTTGATGAACGCTGGCAAGGGAGTTCCCATGTCCACCGTCGCAAGTCCGTTCATGCCGGATGAGGACGTCAACGATCCCAACTTGGTCAAAGTCGCCGTGGGCGCGAACGGTCGCGCTTTATATTTCAGCCGTTCGCGCATTCCGTTTCATCGCGTGGGCGCGCCAACCGCAAGCGAGCCACTGAAACATGTGGGTTTATATGTCTATCGCCGCGAATTCCTGCCTTTATTTGTGGCGCTTGCGCCAACACCTTTGGAGCAAACGGAGCAATTGGAGCAACTGCGCGTGCTTGAACATGGCCACGCAATTTCAGTGGCTGTTGGCACCGCGCGCTTTCATGGAGTGGACACTCCGCAGCAGCTGGAGAAACTGGAAGCGCGCTCAACGTAGTGACATGGCGCACGTGTAGTTGTTGCAATGGCAACGCGCGTACTCACATGCAATGCGCCCAATCAAATTGATGCGATACGCGCGCCCTCTGCTTGGCAATTCAATTACCCGTTGATTCGTTTCACCCAATCAGCCGCCGCTTCGCGCACATCGGGGTCGGGATCGCTTTTGGCCATGGCTTCCAAGCGCGGCAGCGCCTCCTTGGACTTTAAATTCACAAGCGCCTCGGCGCTGGCACGCCGCGCGCCACGCTCTGGATCATCTAGCCAAGAAATAAGTTGCGCGATCGCCGCGATGCGAGCCGCGTCCTTCTCATCTTTGGAAACTAATTTTCCAACCGCGTCAATCGCCGCGCCGCGCGCGCGGTCATAGCCACCAATCGATCCGTACTTCAGCGCTTGTGGCAGCGCCTTGCTGGCCTCGAATTTTCCCAGCGCACGCATGGCCGCCTGCTGAATTTGTTGTTGATGACTTGGCTTTTCCGCGGCGGCAAGAATGGCATCCACACTTTCCTTCGCCTCCAACTGAGACAACATATTGATGGCATTTTTGCGGCATAACTCACCGGAATCACTCTCAAGTTGCTTCATCAACAATGGAATTGCTTTCTCCTTGGCAAGCGAGGCGCACGCCATTGTCAAGGCGCCGCGCACGCGCGGATCTTGCGGCGGCGCGTCAAGCAATCTTCCAATGCTCAGCGCGCTGTCGGCGTTCTTAAAGTCCGCGATCGAATCAATGGACTCGCCGCGAATTTTTCGAGAGTCCGATTCATTCTTGGCTATGTGCTCAAGCACCGCAATCGTGTCAGGCGATCCGTCGCCACGCAAAGCCTCAACTGCTTGGCGGCGCGCCGCCATGGTTGGGCCATTTTTCGCCAGCGCCCGCAACCAATCCATTGGCCAATCCATCTTTAAGGTTTTCAATGCCGCAAGCCGCGGATCAAAGGCCACCCACTGCGGCGGCCCATCAAGTGGAATTTCAATATCCGCAGTGCGATCGCGCCACTCCCATGCGATGGTCTTCTCGCCAGCCGCGGTGCGCACGCAAATTGGAGTGCTTACGTGCATGGCCGGCGTGCGCTCGTCAATTTTCTGCGTCTGCTCCGCGGTGATCTTCAACATGCGCGTGGCCGCGTCGTACGTGGCCTTAGTAGAAATATTTGGGCAACCCGGACGCATGCACCATTGATCAAAGAACCATTCCAAACTAAGCCCGCTCGCCTGCTCTAAAGCGATTCTAAAATCACTTGTTTCCGCGGTAGAAAGCGCAAATTTGGCCATGTACGCATGAACGCCCTTGTAAAAAATCTCATTGCCAAGCATCTCTCGCAACATGTGCAAAATGCTGCCACCCTTTGGATATGGATTGGCCGCGCGACCAAAAGTTTCGCCGGCGTTTTTATAAATCGGGCTGACCATGCCAACGGTATTGTCTGTCTTGTCGCCTTTGGCCACGCCCGCGTTGTCAAGCATGGAATCAAAATATCCATCAGGTCCATCGCGCTCCTCCATCCACAGCGCGTTGCCATATGTCGCCCAACCTTCGTTCAGCCAAATGTCTGCCCAACTTTTGCAGGTGATTAAATCACCAGTCCATTGATGGCACAACTCGTGGCTGATCAAACCGTCCAAGTCTTCTTCTTTGGCGGCGGTCTCGCTCAAAATAGCTGAGGGATACATGTTGGTCACGCTTGTATTTTCCATTCCGCCTGACCCAAAGTTGCGCACCAACAACTGGTCATACTTTGCCCATGGATATTTTTGGCCAAAAACTTTTTCAAACAGCGCGATCATGCGATCGGTGCGCCCATACGTTCGCTCCACATCACCAACGCGATCCTTTGGAACCCACACGTGCATAGGCACACCAGACAACGGGCTTTGCAAAGGCACCGCTTCAAGATCACCCACCACCAGGCTGACCAAGTACGCAACATGGGGCTTTTCCTGCAGGTAATCCCATATTTCACGATCGCCTTTCGTGACATGCTCAACCAACTTTCCATTGCCGCTCACGGTCATTCCCTTGGGAACATCCACCACAAGTTCAGTGCTTTGGCGAACGTTGGGAAAGTCGTGGCAAGGAAACCAATAATGATTTCCCTCGGTCTCCCCTTGAGTGTGTACCTGCGGTCCATATCCAGCACGGTCCGGATACGCGGGAGAAAAAGTCATGCCGTTGGTTGGATGCGAAATGCTGTACGCCACTTCGATCACGCTTGAGCGATCCATGGCAAGCGGTTTGGCGAACTTCAGAGTCAAGTTTTTTCCGTCGCTGAAATATTCAGTGGCCGCGCCATCTAATTTCACAGATGCAATTTTTAATCCATCGGCGTTCAACTTTAAACTTTCCACTGGCACGCCAATGGGTCGAACGGTATATGTGGCCACGGCCTCCGCTTCTGGCGCCACCAGATCAGCAAATCGAAGCGCAATCTTTACTCGCTCATAGTTCACCATTGGACTCGGCGGCCAGTTGCGGGAATCCGAACCGTTGGTTTCATTCCACGCCTGACCAGAACCCTTGGCTGGCGGACGCATTTCTCTTTCAAGTCGATGCTGCATGCAGCCGCATTCAAAACCCCAACCCAAACCAGCGTCTTCCGCCTTGGCGGTCAGGCTCGTGATACCAGTAAGAAGCAAAGAGGCGCCTAAAGCACTATAAAAGAGCGTGTTTCTCATGTCTTAAATGCTCCCACATTTTTCCGAAATTGATAGCGGTAACGGAAATGAATCCACAAGAAATTGCAAAAATATCAGCGCGGCAACTTGAGTGGCTTGCTCCATTTGGTACGATCAAGCGTGCCCTCCAAGGATCGTTCCCAACCAAAATCATCAGCGAATCAATCAAATGATTCAGCTTTCTTGTCACAATTTTCCGCCAGCGATGAACAGAAAGAATGGTTCTCGCCAACGCCCAATGGATATCAAAAAGGCCGCACCAAATTTGTGGTTGTGATTGGAACCGTGATGAGCGGCTTGGGAAAAGGAATTTTTTCCTCCAGCCTTGCCAAACTTTTGAAAGACAAGGGTCTTGCCGTCGCACCAATCAAAATGGAGGGCTACCTGAATATTGATTCGGGCACGCTGAATCCATTTCGCCATGGCGAAGTATTTGTGCTTGAAGATGGTCTTGAGACCGACATGGACTTGGGAACCTACGAGCGCATCTTGGATCAAAATCTTTCGCGCC
>CAIWNO010000124.1 GCA_903914045.1 uncultured bacterium
CCGTCTCTTTGTCGACGCCGCCGGCCTTTCGCATTTTCAGGACTGCACACTGCCGCTTGCCACGCGCGACTTCGCGCCGCCCACCACGCCGCTTGAAGCAACCGATTTCATACCCGCCCTGGGATTTGCCGTGGTGCGCTTCGCCGCCAACTGGTCCGGGCCGTGGCACGCTTCGCCCTATCGGCAGTGGTTCTTCATGATGTCCGGTTGCATCACCGTGACCGCGGGCGATGGCACTGCGCGCACCCTGAACACGGGCGACGCCATCTTTCTTGATGACCAAGGAACCAAGGGCCACTTGACGCGCGTGAACGGCGACCAAGAAGTGATTGCGGTGGGCGTGCGCGTTGCGGATGCGATGTGAATTCTGCTGGCTGAAAAAACCAACCTTATAAAAAGATTCACATGGTTGAACTTGAGATCACAATGTGTGATCTCAAGATGGCTCGCCAAGTTCTAAATTGCGTCCGCAGATGTGTTGTTTAAAGTTGCGCGCACTTTAGCGCATCAAGCCGCTGTGGCTTCGAATGCCATCATGCAATTTGCGAAACTCCGCTGAAAAAGTTGGAAGCGTTACCCGCAGTGCGTCCGCCAAAGGCAATCTGTAAATATGCACGGCGTCATTGCGCGCCCGCAATATCTGCGAGAGCACTTGCTCGTCATGCGCCAAACCAAGCGTGACCAGTGCGGCAAATGACTCGCGCGGACCTGCGGGCTGCAATCCCTGCGTCACGGCGTAAGCCCGCGAAGACTTCCACGCAACTTCATAGCACAGTTCAAAATGAAGAATTGCCGAATCGCGCGCAAATGGCGCAGAACCAGCCAACAACGCCTCCTCAAAGCGCTCCAGCACGCGGCTAAAATCATCCAACAATAATCGCAGTCGATCCATAGGCATGATTTGCTCAGGCCACCCGCCGCAACAAAGGTCGAATAGCAGAAGCAAATTGCGCGTCGGCGGTGTCTACATCAACGACATCGATTGGTCGAACAGTGGGCAGCGCGTCAATGTCCGCAAGAAACTCTTGCCACGCTTGTTCACTGCGTGCGCCAGTCCATTCAATGGCAATATCTAAATCTGAATCAATGCGAGCAGTTTCACGCGCGAAACTGCCAAACAAAGAAACCACAATCCCTCGCGGCTTCCACTTTGTAGCAAGCGCGGTAAGAGCGTCTTGCACGCCCTGAGGAAGTTTGAAAATGTTTTGACGCATTCACAACAAGTGTATCACCCACCCACGCGCGTCCAACCCCCGCCCGTGCCAGAACCGTGTCCACGGCGGCGGGCTCGCTGGCTCGCCCGCCGGCAGTGACTGGGTGAGGGACTTTGGTTTTTTGCGCCACTGGAATGTGCAGTTTTTCGGCGGCCAAATCTGCTGGCGCAGATTTGGCCGCGTCTTTGTTCTGGCTTTGTGGTTGCATGGACAAGTTTATTTTACCTTTCAATTTTGCGCAGTGAAAGAGAGGTAAAAGTGAAAGGGTAAAAGTAAAATAGAAGCTGATTCCAAGGAATCAGCAAAGGGTAAAGGGAACTACG
>CAIWNO010000125.1 GCA_903914045.1 uncultured bacterium
CACTCCTGAACAAGGATGCTCAGCTCCTCTGGGATATCAAAATTTCGCTTGTGCAACGGCACCGCCATTTTGACCATGCCAATACTAAGCGGCGCACTGGAGACATTTCCGATCTGTGGAGGCAGAACGGTTGGAATCACTTCGCCAGTCAACACCACATAAACCATGGCGCCAAAATTGTAGACATCGGTCTGCGCGGTAATGGGCTGCAAATGCGCTTGCTCGGGGGCGATGTATCCCGGAGTTCCCTGAATTCTTTTCTTCACTTCATTGATCGCGCATGCCTGTCCCAAATCAATAATCTTGACCTGCTCATCACTCATCACCATGACGTTGATTGGCTTCATATCACTGTGCACAAATCCACGGCTATTCATGTGCTCTAGGCCGCGGGCAACTTGAGCAAGCAGTTTGGCCGCGCCCAAAATATTTTTGGGCTTATAAAGATCAAGCGTGTCCGCGTCGACAAGCTCCATTAACAAACCCACTTCACTCACTTTCAAAGATTTTTTTGTGCGCAATATTTTATGAATGCCACGAATATTTTCATGCTGCAACTTTGAGCCAATTTCAAATTCTTTTTCCACTTGGTCAATAAATCGATCGGACTTGTCATCCAAGCGAATCACATGCTTCAGAGCCCAAACCTGTTTGGTTTTAAGGTCCTGAACCACATACACCTCACTGGCTGCGCCAGTGCCAATTTTCGCGATGACGCGATGACCAAAAATTTCAATAGGAAGTGCTGACATAAATTGATAATGAAAAAAAGAAGCCCCAATAAACAAGCACGAATAACCACTTGTTTTTGCAACTTCAGCGTAACAAAGTGAGATTAACAACGCAAGAATATTTTAAATAAATTTCTTGATTTTACCCATTCAATACACGCCATTTCGACCAATATTCCCCAGAAACTTCGCCCCCACATCTATGAGCGTTTCAATTGGATTGAGTCAAGATTGAGCAGCAATCAGTTGCGCTTCAAATTCGGCGGCGCTAAAGAATCGTCCTGGGCTGCTCACTTCCGCAACATCGCTGTGCAAATAAACTTGATCGGCGGGTATGTTCAATTCTTTTTGCAGCCGTCGAACCAGCAAAGCCAACTCACTCATTTGGTTGGCGGTGAATGGCCTTCTATCGCCGTTTCCAATTAAACAAATTCCAACCGAGTGACGGTTCAATTCATCGGCGGAAGGCGCGTGATGATTTGAAACTAATGTCACGGCTGAAGACAATCGAGAGGAACTATTTTTTGGTATCGAAGCCACATGCGCGCCTGGTTCTTGCCTATTCCAGCGTCGCGCGACTTCAATGTAGCCATCGGCAATGCCTTGACCATTTCCAATAATGAAGTGGTAGCCAATGCCGCTGGCATCGGCCGCGCCCTGAAGTCGCGCTACGGAAGCGGCGTCGCCAGCTGGCGTGCTTGAATGATGAATCACAATCGAAGTCCAACGTTGATGATCCAACTTTGCTTCGCGTGGAAGAATGCTGGAATTTTTCGTGCCCACAACCATGGGGACCATGGCAAGCGGCTTTGGTCCATCCGCATCACCCAACACCAATAAACTACTGGTCAATGTTGCCGCCACCGCAAAGCCAGCCCACACCATGCGTGTGCGACGAGAGATAATGCTTTGGATATTTGCGTGCTTGAAGATTTGGATTCGAAGTGCCATAAATAATTTCTTCAAGAACACTATCGGACAAATCTTCGTATGGCTTTGGCGAAATTTAAAAAATATTTTTTACACTCAGCCAGTCGGTGGCGAGAGCCGCGCTCGTAAGGCTGGCTTGGGATTGCCAAAGACATCGGGCTCGGTCACCGGAGTGAAGCGATCTCGCAAATTATCCGAGCGTTCAAACTGATTGCGCGGCTCGCTTTCCGGAAACAAAACTTTTTGGCAGCCTCCCGCCCACATCATGCAACCCATAGACATAAAAACCAAAAACCCAACCCTTCTACCACAACGAATTGTGGTGGGCTCAATCAGCGCCGCTGCGCAACCGTCTTGATTCATGACTTTCAATTCGAGCATGGAGGAACTCATGGTACTGACTTCATTTCCACCTGCTTTTCGGCTTGAAAGTCATCAATTGGCCACGGAATTGCCCGCTCAGTTTTCAGGGTCCTTCCAGTCCAACCATCCACATAGGTCACTACCACCAGGGCCGTGGCGTCCACAATAGTTGGCGGCGCTTGAATGGGCGTCTCTAGCAGATAGTGCGGACTTCCAAAGCCGCTTCGATACGCGTTGCGCAGTTGCAACGGCGACCAACGAGCCACGGCGAGTGGCATCACTGCTCCCGCCGATTGAAGACTTGCCTCCAATGTCAAGTTGCCCGTCAATTGAATTGGATCACCCCGACCATCTTGGGCATTCACAAAGATCATCACACGCTCGGGTTGCGCCAAGTTGTTGCCGGATTTTTTTTTAGGAAGAGCCCTAGACAAACTTCCAATTGAAATCTTGGCAACACGCGCGGTGGCTTGTTCCACTTGCGCGTCGGGCAACGTGGAAACAGACCCGGCCTTGATCGCAAGTTGCGCTTGAAGCTCCTCAACTTGAGCCTCCAATGCGGAGTTTTTGGCTTGCAGGTCTTGCACATTCTGGCGCAGCGCGTCCGCTGGACTAGGCGTCAATACCGTCGCATGGCACCCAGCCAAGTTCATGCATACAACACAGACCCATTTCAAACCTGTTGAATTTTTCACTTCATCACCTTTATATCGTTGTTTGAAAGACGAATCTCAAACGCAAGCTGCTCCAGCGCGTCGGTGAAATCAACATTGACCACCGCAATTCCACTGGGTAAATCCAGCCGTTTCGGCGCAAAATTAAGAATGCCACGAATTCCTGCATCGACCAAGCACTGGGCCACCTGCACCGCCGCATCAGGTGGAACGGCAATCAGACCCAGTTGGACCTTGTTCTGTTTCACGGACTTCTTCAATTCACTCATGGGCTGAATCACCAATCCCGCAATCCGTTTGCCAACGGTCTTTTTCTCTTGATCAAAGGCCGCTACAAAATCGAAACCCTCATTTCGAAAGCGCGGGTAAGCCAACAGTGCTCTTCCAATATTTCCGGCGCCCACCAAAACCGTCTTCCAAGTTTGATCCATTCCAAGAAGACAAAGCAATGCCTGGTGCAAGTCATGGGTTCTGTAGCCAACTCCGGGCCTTCCCAAAGAGCCAAAACATGCCAAATCCTTGCGAACTTGCGCGTCCTTCACCCCGGTTTGCGCGCCAAGTTGCTTGCTGCTTATGGAATTAGTTTGCATATCAAGTTGAGATTGCAGAACCCGCAGGTACAGACTCATACGGCGACTGGTCGGTTTGGAAATGCGATCTGTATTTGGCATGGCGGAGATTCACAATAGACTATCCACATGCATATTGCGGACATCCTTTCCCGCGACTCGGTGACCACGAGTTTCGAATTTTTTCCGCCGAAAAACGACGCGGGTTGGGATTCTTTGTTTCATGTCATCGCCGACTTTGAACGAATGCAGCCGTCGTTTGTCAGCGTCACGTATGGCGCGGGTGGCAACACTCGCACCCGCACTCATGAACTTGTGGTCCGTTTAAAAACCCAGACCAAGCTTGACCCCATTCCCCATCTCACTTGTGCCAACCACACCAAGGAAGATATTGAAAATATTTTAACGCAGTATGCGCAGTGCGGCGTCTCCAACATTTTGGCGTTGCGCGGAGATGCTCCAATTGCGGGAAGTACGGCCAGTGATTTTCCACACGCCGCGGACTTGGTTAAGTTCATACGTCAATTCAATAGCCGCGGAACGCATTCAGATCCCCGTGGATTTGGAATTGGCGTGGCTGGATTTCCAGAAGGTCATCCAGACACACCAAACACGTTGGTTCAAATGGATCATTTGCGCGCCAAGGTGGATGAGGGCGCCGACTACATTTGCAGTCAATTATTTTTTGACAACTCCGCTTTTATTGATTGGCAAGAGCGTTGCGAACTCGCTGGAATTCGTATTCCAGTGATGGCTGGCATTATGCCCATTACAAGTATTGCGGGACTAAAGCGCATGGCCGAATTGGCCGGCGGAACTAGATTCCCAGCAAAACTGCTGCGCGCCGTGAAACGTTGTGAGCAAGATGCCGCCGCCGTGGAGCGAGTTGGAATTCACTGGGCCACCGAACAGTGCATGGCGCTTCTTGATCATGGCGTGCGCGGAATTCATTTGTATACGCTTAATAAATCGGAAGCCACGCAAGCCATATTTCAAAATCTTGGCATTCAAACATCGTCTCAACTGCGCCAGCCATAAAATGAATTTTGGATTTGCTCAACGCCAGCGAAGCCGCGCTTGGTCATGCGCGTACCCGTCGCCAGATTTTTATTTCATTTCGGCGCGGCGGCATCCGGAGGCGAAACCGGCGCCTTTATTATTTGCGGCGACGTGTCGGTCGCGGGATCAACCCACAGCTTTCGCAAAATGAACGCCATATTTTCATCACCCACCGTTCCACGCAAAGC
Source organism: uncultured bacterium (assembly GCA_903914045.1). GTDB lineage: Bacteria > Planctomycetota > Phycisphaerae > Phycisphaerales > SM1A02 > SYAC01. Next base: position 4,515 of record CAIWNO010000125.1, read on the forward strand.
GAATAAACCCGACTTGACTGCGTCTTGATTGTTGAGCAAGTGTCCAATGTAGGCGTACAACAATCCGTATTGCGCCACATCGCGACCAGCCTCAATGCGGCGGCTTGCTTCGAGTAGCGCTTTTTCAAGGCGGGGTCTTGGCGGAATTGTTTGCGGCCCCCAAGTCACATCCATCATTTCAGGATGATCAACAAACAACTCGTGCAAGGTCAGCGCCGCTGAAGCCGCAAGGTTGGCGCTAATTTGACAATGCAACATTCCGGCAATGGCAAATGGATCATTCGGCCGAATTGCCAACGCCACCTGAAATCTTTTTTCAGCCACAAACGCGTTGCCTTCATACATGGCTCGCTGGCCTTGAGCCAGCAATTCATTAAATCTATTTTTCTGTTCGCCCGTCATGGAATCCACTCGCTGGCCATGCTTTAGAACCACCGCATAATCATCCAACGTCATGTTTATGCCAACACGCTTTTCGTTTTCTATATCAACGGGCTTGGCCGCGTCGGTTCCTGTGGAAGCAGTTCCATCCGACACGCCGTTGACTTCATCAGATGATTCTTTTTTATTTTTTAAATCTTTCTGATCTGCCAGTTGTTTTTTCAATTGTTCATACGCGCCTAACAATCGATCGTGCGCGGCCTTGTCCTCTTTCGCTTTGTCCTCTTTAACCTTGTCCTTCACCTCGGCGGTCTTGTGCGCATCTTCCCAACTTTGCAATTTCCCCTCAAACTTCTGCTTCACTTGTTGAACAACCGCGTCGTACCCTTTGATACGGTTATCAAGCGGCTCCGTATTTTGCGACTGGCCTGGGATTTTTGGCTGGGGAGTTTTTTGCGCCATCACGGCATCGGTCGGTTGATAATTTTTAAACGGGTCATTAAAGCCCACGCCAATCGCGTCGGCTTTGATGGTGTTGTTGCGCAAATCCTCGCGCAACCTGGCGGTTTCATACAGCGACATTCGACCAGTGCCAATCTGATCACGATCGCTTTCAAGTTTCACCCCACGTAAATTGCTCGCCGACATTGTTCCCATCTCGCCATTATTCAAGCGATATTGAGCGTACGGCGTGGCGGCCGCCTCCATGGCCCTGGATGAGGCCGTTGACAACGCAAGTCCTTGGCTATCAAAGCGCAGCGGTTCACGTTTTTTCCAATCATTTGGATTGTTGTCCGTTGGCAGAGCATTGCGATCATTTACTCGTTGCACCTGTCCCAAACTAGGCCTGCTTCCAGTTTGTTGGGAAACAATTTTTATAAAATCATCGTAGGGATTTATTCCAAGGCTTTGTGAAATGCTGCGCGTTTGTGAATTATCGCGTCGAACAGGTTTTGACGAGGAGGATGAAGTTGTGTTGACTCCACCAGAACCGATATGCAAGGAACCATCAAGCGCATTCTGCGCAAATGCCATGGCGCCCGTGAACGCAATAAGTATGGCCACCATCTTGCCGACTGGCGATCTGGACAATTTCAGAATTGGCTCAATCAAACACATGTCATTATCGTAACGATAGTGAATGTGCATTAGCATGGACAATTCATGACAAATCAAGAATTCATTTCACCAAACCCCCATCAAATTTCAAAAGTGGCCGTGACTATTGCGTTGCTCACGGTTGCCGCCGCAGTTGTATTTGGAATTTATGGTCCCAAAATCGCCGATCACCTCACGCATTTGGGTGGCGTTCCCCTTGGAGATGTTATTGAGGCCGCTCAAATTTTGCGCTCGAAAGCAATTCTTGCCTCCATGCAAAAAGAAAATGACACGGAGCTGAATGCTGACCAACACATCGTTTCTCGATTTCTTGGGCGCACTTGCAGCGCTCCATATCTTTCGGAAATTGGTTACCACTTAATCAAAGTTTCACCGGCGTCGCTTCCAGGAGCGCCATTTCACTCAGTGGAGCTGATCTATAAAAATATGGAGGCGAATGGCGCGCACATTTTGGTGGTGTATCTCTTGGCTGATGATGGACAATATGTGTGCTTCGACCCGTTGGGACGCACCATACCATTCATGCAAGACGATTCGATTATAGAAAATATTTCCGTGTCGACAGACGATGAGTCCATGGTTCTTATTTGGAGCGATGGACCAGTGATTACTCTGGCTTATGTTGATGATCAGCAAGAGGCGGAAAAAATCCAAGCCTTTATCGATGTGCCCTGAATGTGTTCATACACGCTTGCGCAAAATACTTAGACTGTCACCATGACACGCACGGCTTGCATTACCACTCCAATTTATTATGTCAATGATCGCCCACACATTGGGCATATTTTTACAACCACCTTATGCGACGCCTGGGCCCGCGCCATGCGCATGCAACAGCGCGATGTCTTTTTCCTAACGGGCACGGATGAGCACGGTGTGAAAGTTGAAAAGTCCGCGGCCGAGCACAATGTCTCTCCGCAATCATGGGCCGACACAAATGCCGCTGAATTTCAGCGTGTTCTTTCGCTTTTTCAGTTGACCAACACCGACTTCATCCGCACAACGCAGCCTCGGCATGAGCGCCAAGTGCAGGCCTTCATTGAGCGCCTGCAAAAATCTGGCGCGCTGTACAAAGGCTCCTTTGAAGGTTGGTACGACGAGGGTCAAGAGGAATATCTCACCGAGACGCGCGCCAAGGAGTGCGAATATAAAAGCTCCATTAGTGGCAAGCCGCTTGTGCGCGCGCAAGAACAAAATTGGTATTTCAAATTGAGCGCGTTTAGTGACCGCCTGAAAGCGCACTTTGAAAGCCATCCGCACTTTGTGCAACCATCGGCGCGCATGAATGAAGTCGTCGGTCGTCTGCGCGAAGGGTTGCAAGACGTTCCCATGACGCGCACCAATTTCACCTGGGGCATTCCCATGCCGGGCGATCCGGGCCATGTGATTTATGTATGGATCGACGCGTTGTTCAACTACATCACCGCGCTGGATTACACCGATGCTTCTGAAAAGAATCCGCGCGCTCGATACTGGCCCGCCGACTGGCATGTCATTGGAAAAGAAATCCTGTGGTTTCACGCGGTGATTTGGCCCGCCATGCTTATGGCGCTTGAGTTGCCGCTGCCTACAAATATCCACGCGCACAGTTTCTGGATTAGCGAAGGCAAGAAAATGAGCAAAAGCCTGGGTAATTTCATTGATCTTCCAACAATTGAAAGTTACGTAGCGCGCTATGGATTGGACGCGTGGCGCTGGTTCATGTTGACGCGCGGCCCCATTGACGCCACCGACGCGGATTTCCGCGCCGTGGCGTTTCATGAAACATACAACGCCGACTTGGTGAACACGGTTGGCAATTGTTCCAGCCGCGTCACGGCCATGATTGTTAAAACATTCAACGGTCAGATGCCGCAGGACATTGAGCGTGGTGGCGCTTGGCCCGCTCGCTGTCAACAAGCGGTGGCCGATTGGGAAAAACATTTTGCACAATTTCAATTGGCTGACGCCGCCGATGACGCCATGAAATTGTTGCGCGAGGTTGATGTGTTCATCAATCAAACGGAGCCGTTTAAGTTGGCCAAGGACCCGGCGCAACGCGAGCGTGTGGCCTCTATTTTGGCGCAGTGCCTGGAAAGTGTTCGCATTGCGTTGCTACTACTTGAACCATTCTTGCCCCAGAAAATGTCGGAATTTTCCGCGCAACTTGGCATGGCGGCGGACGCGCCTTGGAATGTCCGTTCACAATGGGGCCAGTTGCAACCGGGCACCGCCGTCACCAAGGTGGCGCTGTATCCACGTGTTGAAGTTGACAAGGCATAAGCGCTTGCATATGCCACGTGTTCTAAAGACATGTCTGCACTGGCACGCTTTCAAATAAAAACAAGCCTAAAAATCAAGCAGACGGGCCTAGAGGTCTAGACCCGCCTGCTCAAAAAAGGGCGTGGACGAGGCAAACTTCGTCTTTACAGACGTCGCCGCCTCCCACAAATCATCCCGCCGCCGCCGAGCATGGCCAGCACGGACAGTGCTCCGGGCGCGGGAATGAAGCGCATATCCAGCGAGACGGCGTCAAGCGAAGTGTTGGCGCCGGTGCTGGAAAAATCGATTTGCCACCGCGTGGCAGGAATCATGTTTGGTGAAAATTTCCAAGTGAAAGCAAGCGTTTGAACGCGGCCACCCATTGGAAATGATTCATCTGAACGAATCAAAGACTGTTCTGGACTCAATCGCAACATTGAGCCGTTGTTGTCCATAAGCGAAAGCATGACGCTTTGCATGTTGATGACGGTGCCAGCGGCTGAAATATTAAGAACAACCTCTAGCGGGTTGCGCGGTGCGGCGGTCATGCCACCAAGCATGGAAATAAATAGTGGACCACTTGTCCCATATATATTTTTTGTGCTCGTTAAGACTGCGCCTGGACCAAAATTAATCAGCGCGCCAAGGTTGTTGCTATTTGGAGCATCAGGAAGATTGGATCCGCCATACGCGGATGAGAAATTTTCCCATCCCATGTACTCGGTGTCGGCCGTGCCGCGCCAAGCTGGAATGAGTGGATTCACAAATCCAGCATTCGCAACACACGCAATAGCGCCAATAACAAATATTGAAACAGAACAGATTTTCATGATTTCCTTTTTCCTCAACCTCGACTTGCAACTGAACAAATAAATGCCGCAATGCAGCATTGACTATTCCGCAGAAGAAGCAATTCAAGTTTCACATTTGTAGATAAATTGAATAAATAAAATGACGTACGTGCCTTGATACTGGAAAAGAATCATGTTATAGGCGCTTGAAGAGGCATTTTTTATCGTAAACAGCCTAAACCGGTGCCAATATCCCGCACGACTGATGCGCATGAAAAACCCAAGCGACCCAGGCTACGGAGTGCGCAATCGTGATACCCATACTCATTCGCACTCAATCAGTACGACTTGGCAAATAGCACGCGCTGCTCGGCGAGCTTACCCGTCAAGATGCATGGACCTGGGTCCTTTACGCCATCTATAGGCACAACACGAACCGTGACGCCCAATTCGTTTTTCAACTTGGCCTCGGCGTCAGCGTCCATGGCAAAGCGGCAACTGGCAAAGCCACCGTGAATTTCCGTGGGCACATTGTCGCTTTCGGCGGTCTTGGGTGTGAAGAACGCGCGGAACTCCGCGGGGTCATCAATGATCTTGGTGTTGGCGTCGCGAAACGCCGTGGCCTTAGCCAACATGCCCGCCTGAATTTCCTCCAGCAACTTCACAGCGCCGGCCACCAGCGCATCTGGCGAAATACTTTCCTTCTCCTTCACGCCGCGATCACGCCGCGACATGCTCACAACGCCCTGCTCCAAATCACGCGGCCCAACTTCAATGCGCACGGGCGCGCCCTTCTTCACCCAACTCCACATCTTGTCACCGCCGCGCAAGTCGCGCGTGTCAACCTCCACCTCTATGGTGCGGCCGGCGTAGGAAATTTCACGCAGACGCGCGGCAAGTTTGTGGCACGCCTCCAGAACAGCGGCTTGCGTCTCGGGCTTTGGCGTAATCGGAAGAATCACAAAGTGCGTCGGCGCAAGTCGCGGTGGAACAATCAAACCATCGTCATCGGCGTGGGTCATAATCAGTCCGCCAACAAGGCGCGTGCTTACGCCCCAACTTGTGGTCCACGCATGTTGCAGTTGCCCCGCCTGATCCAAGAATTTAATTTCGCTGGCTTTGGCAAAGTTTTGCCCCAAAAAGTGGCTGGTTCCCGCTTGCAACGCCTTGCGATCTTGCATCATGGACTCGATGGAAAACGTATCCACCGCTCCAGGAAATCTCTCGCCATCAGTCTTGCGACCCTTGATCACGGGCATGGCCAACCAGTTCTCTGCGAAGTCGGCGTACACCTCCAACATCTTCATGGTTTCTTCGCGCGCCTCTGCCTCTGTTGCGTGCGCGGTGTGACCCTCTTGCCACAAAAATTCCGTGGTGCGCAAAAACAAACGCGTGCGCATTTCCCAACGCACAACATTGGCCCACTGATTAATCAGCAACGGAAGGTCGCGGTAACTCTCAACCCACTTTGAAAAACTTGCGCCAATAATTGTTTCACTTGTTGGCCGCACAATCAACGGCTCATCCAACTCACCGGTGGGCACCAACTTTCCATCTTTCATTTGCAAGCGATGGTGCGTCACCACGGCGCACTCTTTGGCGAAGCCATCAACATGGGCGGCTTCTTTTTCTAGAAATGAAAGTGGAATGAACAGCGGAAAGTAGGCGTTCTTGTGCCCGGTGTCCTTGAACATTTTGTCCAGCGCGCGCTGAATATTTTCCCAAATGGCGTAACCCCACGGCTTAATCACCATGCAACCACGCACCGCGCTGTTCTCCGCAAGATCCGCGGCCTTGACCACTTGTTGATACCACTCGGAATAATTCTGCTCGCGCGTTGGAGTGATTGCGGTTTGAACTTTGACGGTTTGATTTTTTGCTGATTGATTCATGTGTGCACCAACCCGCCAAGGTAACACGCCACGGCGCTGTGGTGGAATGCGTGCGGCACATTACAAAGCGTGAATATGAAGCGCGATATGTCGCAAAGTTTTTTCAATAGTTGGCTTGAATGCTTTCTCAACCAACTGGCGCGCATATATGGCGGCTTGGCTTTCTGTCCGGGCTATGTGGGCGTGCAGAAACTCTAGCGCTAAAGAATGGCGCGCCGGGTCCATTGCTTGGGTGTGCGCGGGCAACACCATGCGAATCATGGATATATCGCGCAATTCACCCATGGCTTTGGCCGCCGCATCAAAGCGTTTTTCCAGTTGCTCACCGCGCTCGCCACTATGCGCTCGCATAAGTCGAAAGGCAATATGCGTGCGCTGAACCCGCTTGCGCAATGAATGCAACCACGCCTCGTCACGGTCTACCCAGGATTTATCCGCTTGCGCGCGCGCCCTATTCCACAGATGTTCAATGGAACCCGCCACCATCTCTGGTGTGAGATGGGGAAACTTTATTTTTTCCGTGTCGCACAGCATGTGCTCCATGTCACACGACATGCCATGAAGCACTTCGTGGCGATTCGGCTCGCTCATTGCATCAACTGGCTCGACACTCTTGGCTCCACTTATTGCGTCAATCGCCGCGCCAACCTTGGCTCCATTGTTCGCATCAACCGCCGCGCCACACACCATGTTCCAAGCCAACCAAGCCGCTTGCTGGTGCATGGCTGGCACGCCGGCAATAATGGATTTTATTTTTTTCTCGCGCGCGTCCAAATCCCTAAACGTGCCCAATCTCCTAGCCAGCGCGGCCCAACGCTTATCAAGGGCTTCGCGCTTCTGCGCACACAAACCACCCGCGGTCAACAACAGCGCGCAGCGAATTTTTTTAACGGCGCGTCGAAAACCACGAATACCTTCAACTTGATCTTGCGGCGCCGCGCCAAGGGCTTGGGTCCATCGACCACGCAATGATTCGCACTCTTGGTGCAGCACATGATGAATGAACTTGGCGGCGGGCGAAACATGTTTCACAAGCGTGATGCTAGATCACGGCGAACACATTTCCCAACACGATTTAAACACGTAATAACCCATGGCCCCGCAAGCACATCAATGCTTGGACGTGGGGTCAACGGGCTCGTTGCCTGTTGGGGTACCAGGAATAATTGGCGACGCAGCTGGCGCTTCCGTGGCGTTCAAGTTCACTCCAGCCAATGGTGGATTGAACACGGGCTTCTCCACTGGAATCAACCAGCGCTGCACAAATGATGGGCGATACTCCGCGCCAAACGCGCCTTCCAAATGCACCGTGGCCATTTGCCACACACCATCGGAGGTGACATAAATCACATCCACTTCCGCGTTGCTGCCATTCAAGCGCAACTGTTGCATGGTCATGCCAACCTTGTCGCTTTCAGTCATGGGACGCGAGCCTTCGCCAAGTTTTATTGCAACATCATCCCACACGTAAAATGGTGTCTGCGGAGGCAAATTGAAAACTAAAATTTCACCAGGCGGCGCCAAGCGTTGTTGCGCGTACCGCAAACCACTAGCCATTAGTTGCGGACATGGCGGCGTTGACGGGGACAAAACCGTCTTGCCAGATGTTGGTGGATATGTCGCGCCTGCGGTGCAACCCAACAACGAGACAAACAAACCCGATGTGAGGACTGAGGCCAGCACAAATGTGGATGTGATTCGTTGCATTGGAGCTGCTCCCATGTGAAATACGGTTCTTACTCGGTTCTTACTTTTCAGCCTTGGCAATTTGCCAATACTCAAGCTCAACAGGAGCCTGACGACCGAAGATGGTGACCAACACGCGAACCAAGCCCTTCTCGGGCAATGTTTCGTCAACCGTTCCTTCGTAATTCTGGAACGGACCTTCCTTAATCACAACCGCGTCGCCCTTCACAAACTCCATGCGCACAGTTGGTGATTCATCAGGCTTCTTGCTGTCGAACAACATCTTCTCAACTTCTGGCGGCGCCATTGGCGTTGGCCGACCAGCGGTACCCACAAAGTCGCCCACACCGGTGGTTTCCTTAATCAAGAAAAACACGTCTTGCGGAATGCGACCATCTGGCTCCAGCTTCATTTCAACAAACACGTAGCCGGGATACAACTTTGTTTCAGTGACTCGTTGCTTGCCAGCCTTGATGGTCTTGGTCTTTTCAGTTGGCACCATGATGCGGCCAACCAAATGCTTCATGCCTTCAATTTGAACCTTGCGTTCAAGCGTTGACTGCACGGAATTTTCCTTGTTGCTCGCAACGCGAAGCACAAACCAATCCATGCCGTCGCGATACATGGGCAACTCGCTGTCGGGATCAACTGGCGTCAGCGTTCCGTTAGCGGCCATTTCCGCGGCGGACATTGTTGGTGGCGCCAACATGGGCGTGCCCTTGTTCTTGGTGCTCGCGGCTTCATACGCGCGGCTGGTGGCAACTCCGCCCTTCAACGGGCCGGTGCTTCGAAGCGCGCCAAGGCCAGCGGAAAGGTTCTTGGTCTTGGTTGGGGCGTCGGCCTCAACTTCAGCATGATTTTCGGTATTTGGTGATTCTTCTGACAGCATGTTGATCAACTCCTCATGTCCAAAACTTTCATCCAGACGAACAGGGTGGAAAAGATAAAGTCAAATAGCCAACAGAACAAGGAAATGATGAACACCACCGCGATCACCACCACCGTGCTTCCAACAAGCTCGTGCTTGGTGGACCAATTTACTTTTTTCATCTCGCCTTCAGTGGCGACAAGAAAGTCAACGCTGCGCGCGTTCCATCCCACGAACCACCACAAGGCCGCGCCAACGATGGCCAAGAACAGAACCGACACGCCGCTGGCAAGATAGATGGATGGAAAACCAAGGCTGACCGTATCAAGCATGCGCCAAATCCAAATGGCTCCAAGCACCGCCACCAAACCAAAGCCAACCACGGACATCATTCGTGTCCAGTAGCCCTGACCAAATTTTCGAATTGCGGTTGACATGATGAACTTTCAGAATGCGGTGAGAAAAAAATTCGAACACTTCAAACAACTGATTGCGCTGCGAACACCTGCGCGGAGAATGACGCCCAAACTTCAGCGACGCCAAGCGACTGCTCCAAACACGCCGCCAAACACGCCGGGAGGGGATCGAACCCGCGACCTGCGGATTTGGAATCCGCTGCTCTACCAGCTGAGCTACCGACGTAGATGCGTGAGCAAGGAAAATTCCTTACTTACGCTTGATTTTGTGAAGGGTGTGCTTGCGAAGTCGTGGTGAAAACTTTTTAAAGCCTTCTTTCACTCGTTCGGAAATTCCGCCCTTCACGCGGATTTCGGTGCGGTAATTCAAGTCACCGGTTTCGGTGCATTGAAGCCAAACATATTCGC
>CAIWNO010000126.1 GCA_903914045.1 uncultured bacterium
AACGCAACTGAAAGACTTAATCCTTCAACGCACGCGCGGGAGTTGGCGGAGTGTGGTTCACATCTTGCTGGACATACTTAATTGCCTCGCCCACCAAGTAGAAGGAACCAGTCACCACAATCAAATCCTCGCGACTCACGGCGCGCGTGGCAATTTCAATGGCTTCGGGCAGGTTTTTTGCCACTTGGCTCATTTTGCCGCTGCGCTCCGCGAACATCTTTTGCAAATCTTCTGGCGATGCCGCGCGCGGCGTTGTGGTGGCGCGCGTGAAAATAACTTTGTCAGCGCCAAGGTTCACCTTGTCAAGCATGGATGGAACATCTTTATCAGAGCAGCAACCAAAGATGCAAACCATGCTGTCATACGGAACATGCGCGCCAACACACTTCATTAAACTTTGCACGCTCGCTGGATTGTGCGCGCCATCCACCAAAATGCGTGGACGCTCGCTGATGACTTCCATGCGCCCTGGAACTTTGACGTTGCCAAGTCCGCGCGTGACTTTATTTTCCGGACAATCAAATCCGCGGCTCTTTAAAATATCAACGGCGGAAAGTGCTAGACCGCAATTTGAGCTTTGGTGCTCGCCAGGAAGCGGCACGGGCAAATGTTCCAAGCGGCTGGTCTTGGTGTACAAGCACACGCGCGCGTGTGGACCAAGGTCCGGGTCGGAGCAGAAGCGGCTGGAGAACTCAATGTCCTTGTTCACCACGCGTAGATCGGCGCCAACTTTTGTGGCGACATCGCGGAACACTTTTTCAACATCGGCTGGCGGATCAAAGACCAACGCAGTTACGCCCTTCTTGAAAATACCTGCTTTTTCACGGGCAATAAGCGGCAATGTGTTGCCAAGCAACTTGCAATGGTCGTAGTCAATAGTGGTGATCACGCACACTTCGGGCGTAATCACATTGGTGCTGTCAAGGCGTCCGCCCAGGCCAACTTCAATCACGGCTATGTCCACCGCTTCGTTGGCGAAATGCTTCAGACCAATCGCGGTCATGACCTCAAAGAATGTCGGTTGCTCGTTCAACTTCAACGTGGCCTTGGCCACCTTGCGAATTAAATCCGTGAAATCATTTTTGCTGATGGGCTTGCCGTTCACCACGACGCGCTCGCGCACATCCACCAAGTGTGGACTGACAAACTCGCCAACGGTGTAGCCGCACTCGCGCATCATGCTTGCGATCATGGCCACGGTGCTTCCCTTGCCAACCGTTCCCGCCACATGCACGGTCTTGACTTCATCTTGCGGATTGCCAATCAGCCCCAGCAACTTGCGCATGCGATCCAACTTGAAAGCGTTGTCGGAATATTGCACGTTGCGAATCTTTTCATAGTCGGTGCGATCATGCAGCCAACGCAAGCACAATGGGTAGGTCGACAAATCAGGAAGCTTGCCGAATTTCACTTCGGGCTTGACCTCCGGCTTGGCCTCAATGGTGAGCTTGGCGGGCTTCACGGATTTCACAACGGGCTTGACGGACTTCTTGGAGGTCGTTCGTGACATGGTTCGATACTATGAAATATAGAGTTGCAATTCAAATCAATGGTCTTAACTTGATTATTTACAATGACTTGCGCTTAAATTCACGGCGCGGCATTTTGACCACATTTAGACACTGTGCCCCGTTGCCCGCGTGGCGCAACGTGGATTAGCGCCAATCATGCTTGGGATAGCGCCGACGCAATTCATTTCTCAACTGCGGATAAAGCGTCTTCCAAAATCCGCCAAGGTCGCTGGTCACTTGAAGTGGCCGCATGTTTGGTCCAAGAATTTCCAACACAATGGGCGCGCGTCCGGCGCACACCGCGGGCGTTGCATCAAGTCCATACAGCCATTGAATTTTTGCGGCCCCGCGCGGCGGCGCGCCAACTTCATAGTGCAGCGGCATGCTGCGACCACTTGGCAGCGCCAACGCGCTGGGCGCCATGCGCTCCACAAAGCGTTGGTCCTCATAGGACAGCGCGTCCTTGACCGCGCCTAAACATGCGCGCGTTTGTAGTTCACTTGCACGCGCCGCCCCGCTCACAATTTCCAATTGAATGCATTGCACATCGGCCGCGTCATAGGTTAGAAGATTTTTTTCTGGGCACCACTGCGTAACGCAACGCACGCGCTCAATCCACTGCGTGACCTCATCGTTCCACAAAGGCAATTGCAAAACGCCCTCTTGAATTTTGCTGACCAAGAGAAGCGCCGCTTGCGCCATATCTTTTGGTGGACGACTGATGGACGCCAACACAATGTCATCAAATGATTCCTGCTGCGCCTCCTCAACGGCGTTGAGTGCGTCATTCCAACGCGTCACACGTACGCTTGAAAATCTGGCGGAATAGGCTTGTTCAAGCCATTTATGTTCAACTGGAGCGAGCATGGAAAGCAGTTGCGCCGTGGGATCGCCTGGGTTCTCACGCGCTTCAAGAGCAACCATAAAGCCCGCATGCGCAACAACAGAGTCGCGATCAATAAGCGCCTTGCGCCGACCAGAGCCCAACACGTGGGGCCGTTGCGTGTCGGGCTTCCAGACAATGTGATCCGCGTGGCCGGCCACAAGCGACAGTGTGAGATCCTGCAGCGAGTCGCTACTGTCAACGGCCGAACTCATGTTCAGCGCCACGCGCGTGGCGCGCTCAAGCCGATCAGCGGCGCGCACAACTTCGCGTATTGCCTCCTCGGCAATTTCTATGGAGCGCGGCAACTTGCGCGCTTGCCACGCGTCCACAATTCGCTCGCGCACCAGTAGGTCGCTTGGCTCTTCGCCCGCATGCAACATATTCAGCAACGCGTTTGAAGTGGCGCCGCGCACAATGTCGCGCTCGGAAAGAAGCGCGGCCCACGTGGACGCGCGCCGCAAACATCCGCGCTTGGCGGCCTCGCTTAACATGCGCGCCACACGCGGCGGCGCGGGAATACGGCTCATTATTTTTCCGCACTCCGTCAGCGCACCATGCGCGTCGATGGCCTCAAGCGCCACAAGCGTGTCCACCGCGCGCTTGAGCGCGTCCGCCGATGGACTTTCAATCCAGCGGAAATCACCGTGTTTTCCAGCCAAAGCGGCAGCAAGCATGACGGCCTCTGAAAGTTCGCTGCGCTGAATTTCCGCAAGATCAAACGCCTCGCGCTTGGCGTGGTCCACCTCGCTCCACAAACGAACGCAGCAACCTGATTGAGTTCGCCCCGCGCGGCCCGCGCGCTGATCGGCGGCGGCGCGACTGATGCGCTCTGGACGAAGCGTGTCAATGCCGCGCTTGGCGTCGTAGCGATACACGCGCGCGTACCCCGCGTCCACCACGGCGCAAATTCCCGGAACCGTAATGGAAGTCTGCGCGACATTGGTGCACACCACAATGCGCTTTCGTGTGCAAGCATCAAGCGCCGCGTCTTGTTCTTGCGCCGGCATGGATCCATGCAAGCGGCGCACGTCGATGTCGTTGCTGTTCACCAAGGCTTGCAACGCGCGCGTGGTGGCGTCAATTTCCGCGGCGCCAGGCATGAACACAAGCACATCGCCATTCATGCGACGCGCCAACTCCACCGCCTCTTGCGCGGCGACGTGCGGCACATCTTTCCACGCGGGCTCGCGGCGATATTGAATGTCGATTGGAAAAGTGCGCCCGCTGGCATGCACATGTTGCGCGTCAAGCGCTTTGGAAAGCGCCTGCGCGTCCAAGGTGGCGCTCATGACAACAAAGGCTAAATCACTTCGTTTTGCCTGCAATTGCGCCACCGCTGAAATAGCCATGTCAGCTTGCAATGATCGCTCGTGAAACTCATCCACAATCACCGCGCCCACTCCGCGCAAGTTCGGATCGGCAAGAAGCATGCGCAGGAAAACTCCCTCGGTCACAAAACCTATGCGCGTGTTGGCACTCCAAGCGGATTCAAAGCGCGTGCGAAATCCAACCACATCGCCTAGCGTCGTTCCCATTTCACTGGCCACGCGCCGCGCCACTAAGCGCGCCGCAAGTCGCCGCGGCTCCAACACAAGAATGGTGCCCTTGATTCCATGCGCCGCCAAGATCTGCGGCAGCTGCGTTGTTTTTCCAGAACCAGTTTCGGCGGTCACAATCAACCTGCCAGCGTGTGACAACGCCGCAAGCAATTCACCGCGCATCAATTGAATAGGCAACGTCGCGGCTTCAAAACTCATCGATTCACAAGTCGCGTTCTCACATCGTCCAAAAACTTGGTGATCTGCCCTTGCTCGCGCGGCGTGCTACTGCCCTCTATTTCACCCTGCCAAAAATCAAGAAACCCGCTGGCGCCGCGATCGCTTAAATTGCCGCCACCCGTCATGCGGCTTTGTCGCTCTTCGTTGCGTTTGCCTTGATCGCGCATGGCGTCAAGGCGTTCGGAGTCCGTCTTCTTGTCATCTTTGCCCGTGGTGACTTTCACCATGGTGCGCTGCCACTTAATAATCCACGTGTCAATAAACGCTCCGCGCTTTTCCGCCGGCAACGCCATGTAATTTTGCGCGCCATCAGCCAGCACATCTTTGGCGATCATTTTCACATTGTCACGCAATTGATCGCGAGCCGGGCCCGCTACTCCCGCTAAAAAAGCCGCCATTGCCGCGCTTTCACTTGGTTTCAAACTCCGAAATCGATCGGCAAAATCCATCATGAAACGAATGCGTTCCTCTAGCGGAAGCTTGGAAAAATCTTTCAGCGTGAGATAGCTCAGTGTGTTGTCAATGGGCGTGTCAAAAATACTTGGCGGCGGGCGAAGTCTTGAAAAATTCCAGCCCAACGCGACGCACAACAACATGGTGACCAGCAATGCCGCGCCAATCTTGAACAATCGCCTGCGATCGTCAAAGAAAATCCGCATTTGATATGGGATTGCGAAACTCATTCTTGCGCCGCTTCCTCGGCTTCTGCGGCCGCGTCTTCCTCTTGAACCGTTTCGTGAACTGAGCCATCCATATAAAGTCCGTTCCGTGGCGTGCGTGTGCCAGGATGTCGATCAGCTGAATCCATAAGCAAGGGATAATACGCCGCGCGCGGACCAATTCCATTTGGACTGGCATCAACCCCCGCGTAAAAAGTTCCCATGAGTTGCCCTTCCAAATCCGTGCGCGCTTTGGCTTGACCTCGCTCGGTCAAATTCTTTTGCAAAAGCACCGTGCGAGTCACTTGCATTTGTACCTCAGGCGTGAAACGCAAAAGCCCCGGCACATACATGTAGCTGGTTCCGGTGGCCACACTTTCCTCGTCAAGGTCCGCGGGACACAACCAAATTTGACTTTTAGGATTGATATAGCCCTTCAACAATTGCGGTAAACCATTTTCGGGTCCGTTCAAACCAATCGCGGGCAACATGTTTGCAATTGGAATTCGATCGCCGTGGGATTGTGAATAGGAGCGAATTGGCGCGTCCAGTTGCCGTAAATTTGAAAGGCACTGTGCGTTTTTGGCGCTGGCCCGAACCATGGACATGGTTGGAAATGCGATACCAGTGAGCAGCGCAATGATGCCCAGCACCACCAGAAGTTCGATCAACGTGAAACCACGGCAATTCCATCGCATGCGCCAATGGTAGGCAAGTCATTCACAATTTGATAACGCGTTGTGCCATCACTCTTTTAAATCATCCAGCGATTCGAACAGCGCCTCGACGAATCGATCGGCGTCAAAGGGCTCGACATCATCCGGCGTTTCGCCCACGCCCACAAGTTTCACGGGCACGCCAAGCTCCTCACGGATTTGCACCACTGAACCGCCGCGCGCGGTGCCGTCAAGTTTGGAAAGAAACACGCCCGTCACGCCGGCGGCCTCGCCAAATGCCTTGGCCTGCGCGATGGCGCTTTGACCCGTGGTGGCGTCAAGCACCAACAATGTTTCATGCGGCGCGCCGGGAATTTTCTTGGCGAGCACCGCGCGAATTTTCACCAACTGGCGCATCAATCCCTCTTGATTATGCAAGCGCCCCGCGGTGTCCACCAACAACACATCGGCCTTGCGCGCAATGGCCGCCTCGGCCGCGTCAAA
>CAIWNO010000127.1 GCA_903914045.1 uncultured bacterium
AAAGTGGCAGTATTTGGTCTTTTTTTGAAGATGGCTTTATAAAATCACTAGGGCGATAAGATCGAAACGCATGCCAAGGACATCGGCGAGCGCCGCACAATTTCGAACTGGTGACGACCAAGAGTGGTTGTCGGTTTCGTATGAGGCGTCGCTGGGACGGTCAAGCGGGGAAGGTAAAAAAACTTCACGTCGGCGTAAGCAGCTTGGCGCTTTTTACACGCCCATGGTGCTCGCGGATGTGTTGGTGGAACTTTCGCTGAATCCGTGGTTGAAAGAGCGTGCTTCGCATGCGTGCCCAACTATTTTGGACCCTGCCTGCGGAAGCGGAAACTTGCTTATCGCCGCGGCGCGCGAGTTGGTGCGAGCGGGATGCTCTAAGGCCACGATTGCGAGCGCCATGCATGGCGTAGACATTGATCCGATCGCGGTGTCAATTGCGCGGACGCGGTTGGCGCACTTTCTGCGCTTGGGGCCCACGGCAACACGTCAACTTTCGCGGCAAGTGCGCGTGGGCGACGCTTTGTTTGAGAAAAATCTTGAAGGAGCATTTGACATTGTGCTTGGAAATCCGCCGTTTCTGAATCAGTTGATTGGCGCAACTGTGGTGGACCGCCGCCGTGCGCAAAAACTTGTGCAGCGATTTGACGGAGCGGTGCGCGGGTACGCCGACATGGCAAGCGCGTTTTTATTGTTGGGCGCGCAAGCACTGAAGCCCGGCGGCCGAATGGCCATGATTGAACCGGTGAGCGTGTTGTCCGCGGCACATGCGCATTTGGTTCGTGAGCGCGTGGGCAATTTGGCGCAACTTGAATGCATTTACTTTGAACGCCAACGCTGGGCTAGTGCATCCACACATGTCGCCATACTTGCATTTGTAAGTTCAAAAATAATTGCTGGCGTAAAGGCGGTCGACTCTAAAAAAATTTCTAGCGCAGCTTTACGCGCAAATGGCGCAGTTTCTGGCGTTGTCGCCAAGCGAAAACGCGAACATGCGCTGCGCGTGTTGCCTTCACCCGCGTTGACTTTGCCGTGGTCTGCGTGGCAGGGAAGATGGAGCGCTGCCATGGCGGCGCACGCCGGCGTTCCGCGCATGAAACAGCGCGCCCACGGCGTGATTGGTGATCGCGCGCGCGTGGCCGCTGATTTCCGCGACCAGTACTACGGTTTGCGGGGAGCCATCAAAGATTCCAAAAGTTCCCACGGCCTTCGCATTGTCACCACGGGTTTGATTGATTGGGCGCATTGCATGTGGGGCGATCGACCCGTGCGCTTGCTAGGAAAAATATGGAAGCACCCAGAGGTGAACGAGCGCGCGATTGCAGAAGATCCATATATGCGAGATTGGCTTGCCGACGCCAAGCGACCCAAGGTCTTGGTTGCCGTGCAGACCAAGGCGCTTGAGGCGGTGGTGGACGCCACTGGCCACATGGCGCCGAGTGTTCCGTTGATTCGCGTTGTGCCGCATAAACGCTCTGATTTATGGCGCATACTTGCGGTTGTGCTTTCGCCTGCCACCAGCGCGGAGGCTTGGTGGCGTCATGCAGGTGCAGGGTTGTCTCCACACGCGTTGAAATTGTCGGCCAAGCAAATTGCCGCGTTGCCGCTGCCGACAAATGTGTCGGCATGGAATCGCGCCGCCAATGTGCTGAAAAAATTACATCACACAACTGGAGCCGCGCGCGAGAAGCGCATCGATGAATTTGCA
>CAIWNO010000128.1 GCA_903914045.1 uncultured bacterium
CCCGCGGGCTTGAAACAATGGGACAAACTTCCTGAGCCTATTTTCACGCCGGCCAGCAAGGTGGAGTCCGGCCATGACGAAAATATTTCCTTCGATCAAGCGGCGGCGTCTGTTGGTGAATCAATCATGCTGCGCCTGCGCCAGGCCAGTCTTGCCATTTACAAATCGGCCAGCGAGCATTGCGCCCAACGCGGCTTGATCTTGGCCGACACCAAATTTGAATTTGGTTTCGCGCTTGACGCGCACGGCAACGCCACGGATGAACTGGTCTTGGCCGACGAAGTGCTTACGCCGGACTCAAGCCGCTACTGGATTGCCTCCACCGTTGGCGCTGGCGGCGAACCGCAAAGTTTGGATAAGCAATTTGTGCGCAATTGGTTGCTGGCCCAGGAGTCCGCCGGTCTTTGGAATCGCTGTCCACCTGGACCCGTGTTGCCCGAGGATGTGATCGCAAAAACCATCGAGCGCTATCAACAGGCGGCCGCGATGCTTGGTGGCTGAACGCTGTTGAGGGACGCGCGACCTATTGCGCGCCACACAATTCCAGAAAACATTTCGAGCGCTCTTCGCATGCAAAGCAACAATCGCATGCGCTTGGAGCACTCATGCTTTCAAACAGGCGTCGGCCACATTGCGCAGCAACATGGCCACGGTCATTGGACCCACGCCGCCTGGAACAGGCGTAAGAAAACCCGCGACCTTGCTCACGCTTTCATAATCAACATCGCCCAACGTGGTGGTTTTTCCTTCGGGCGAAGTCACGCGGTGAATGCCAACATCAATCACCACGGCGCCGGGCTTGATCCAATCGCCCTTGACCAATCCAGCCACTCCCGCCGCGGCCACAACCACATCGGCGCCGCAGGTCAGTTGCGAAAGTTCCTGCGTATATTTATTTGAGCTGATCACCGTGGCGTTGCAACGCATCAACAACACGGCCACTGGCTTGCCCACAATGTTGCTGGCTCCCACCACCACCACGCGCGCGCCTTGCAAATTGATTGTGGTGCTTTCAATCAACTCAAGCACCGCGCGCGCTGTGCATGGAACCAAACTGCGTCGACCGTAGACAACATTTCCAATATTGGCGGGGTTCACGCCCTCCACATCTTTTTCTGGCGTGATCAAACTTTGCACGCGCTCCACATCCACGCCCACTGGCAGCGGCAAGTGCAACATGATGGCGCGCACTTGATCCTCCGTGTTCAGCAGCAACACGCGCCCGGCAATGTCGTCAAACGTGCTCGTGGCAGAAAGTCGATGCAGCACATAGTGAATGCCGGCCTCTTCACAGGTGCGCGCTTGGCTGTGCGCGTAGACCTCGGCGGCATCATCGCTGCCAACCAAAATTGCATCCAAGCGCGCCACCGAATTGGAAGCCGACACGCGCGCCTTCACATCGGCGCGCACTTTGTGGGCGAGCAATTTTCCATCAAGCATTTGGCATGGCATGTTGTAAGCATAATGCGGGCACGGAGAATTGTTTTGCGGCACCATTGCACATGTTGGCGGCGTAGTTGCGGCGGCTTAATTGCAGCGGCTTAGTTGCAGCGGCTCAGTTACAGCGGCATTAGTGGAAATTTTCGCGGCGCGCATTTCGCTTCAAGCGTTTGGTTCATGCTGCGTCTTTCAAATCCGCGCGCGCCAAGCTATGTACATATTTTTATATTGGCGGGCGCTTTCTCGGTTAGCATCGCCACACAAGGAGACACTCATGATCACCACGCTCATCGCCCTCGTTCTTGCCGCTCCCGCAACACTTACCGTTGGCTCCAAGGCTCCTCCGCTCGCCGTGGATGCGTGGGTGAAGGGCGAACCCGTGAAAGAATTGCAATCGGGCACCGCATATGTTGTTGAATTTTGGGCCACGTGGTGCGGTCCCTGCATCAAGGGCATTCCGCATCTCACGGCCATGCAAAAGGAATTTCCAGCCGTGCAATTTATCAGCGTGGCCGCCAGTGAAAATGGTCCCAAAGAAAAACAATTGGATAAATTAAAAACATTTGTAGCCGACAAGGGTGACGCCATGGGCTACAGCGTGGCGTACGACAGCGACCGCGACATGGGCAAGTCATGGATGGAGGCCGCCGAGCAAGGTGGTATTCCATGCGCGTTCATTGTTGGCAAGGACGGCGTGATTCAGTGGATTGGCCACCCAATGGAAATGGACAAGCCACTGGCCGCGGTGGCCGCTGGAACTTGGGATTTAAATAAAGCAAAACAATCCGCAGCGACTGAAGCGAAGGCCGAGGAGACGAACAAAGAACTTTCCAAACTCATGCGCTCCGCGCAAAAGAGCGGCGACTATAAAGAGTTGCTTGCCAAGATCGATGAAGCCATCAAGAGTGATCCCAAAAACTCGCAAATGTTGATGACCAAGTTTCAAATTTTGGCGGGACCAGCCAAGCAACCGCAAGAGGCGATTGCGG
>CAIWNO010000129.1 GCA_903914045.1 uncultured bacterium
TGATGCGCAAGTTCATGATCCACCTCCGCCGCCGCCGCCGCGATTGCCGCTGCCTGGAGGGCGAATTCCACCAGTGCCCATGCCACCGCCTTGACCACCTTGACCGCCTTGACCACCTTGACCGCCTTGACCACCGCGGCCGCCACCGCCTTGATTTATATCGCCACCTTTGCCCCCACCCTTGCCGCCACCTTGACCACCGCGACCACCGCCACCACTTCCATCCGTTGGCGCGCCTGTTCCTCCGATAGCCGCATCGCCACCACCAGCGGCGCCACCACCAGCGGCCGCTTGAGCCGCCGCGTCCGCTGCCGCTTGAGCCGCAAGCGTTGCGGCATCCAATTTCGGTTTGGCAACACGATCAATTGGAATTTCGGTTCGCAAAATTGCAAGCGCTCGAGGATCGTTAAACGCATCTTCGCCAGGACGAGCGCCGCTGGCGGTCACGGTTGCGCGAATGGAAATTGGCAGACCATCCACATCGCTGTCCCATTCTTGAAGCCAACTTTCCCCGTCATAGGCTTCAAAGCGAACGCCAATGACGCCGTCGCCAATTGGCTCGGCAATTCCGCCCGCGTCCTCAAATTCATCGGGCACCGCGTCGCGGCGGCGCCACAACGCTGGTCCATCGCGGTCTTCTTCAATGCGATATTGCGTTTCGTATTCATTGCCTTCGCCTGAATACTCGATCGATCGAATGGGGCGCAATCGCGTGGCAAATAAAAGCATTTGATCGCGGTCCACTTCGCCAATGGGTGAGCGCGCCACTTCAGGCGCAAGGCGCAGACGCGTGTCAAACAAGTCGTCGCTGCGAACAGTGCTTTGAACGTCGCGTCGAATGCTTTCAAGGGCGTCCGTTGCGCGGCGCGAAGCGGTCATGTGTATGCGCGAAATGTCCCGCGCCTTTGCCAGTTGACTTAGGGAGCTGGCCACCGCGCCAGAAATAATCGCGGCGATCATGATGGCCACCACCAATTCAATAATGGTGAATCCGCGCTTAGCCATTTTTCATGGTCTCATGTTTTTTCTCGAAGCGATCTTTACGATCAATCGGTTGTTCAGGCTTGCGCTCGGGCAGGTCACTTGCGCTGCGCGCCGCCACTTTGGTGGCGCAGCGATGTTCCACTCCGTTGATGTCTTGCACGCGTGCCACAACGTCCCACGCATCGCCTTCGCCGTTGGAGGAAAGGTCTATCGCAAAACTCCATTCATTCCAAGGCGCGTCGCATTTGCCAACCACCGGTCGACGGCGAGCGAATTCAATGGGGCCTTCCGCAACCACTTGTCCAAGTAATTCATCTAGTAACGCCGAGGCCACGGCCTCACGCTCACCGCGTTGCAACATCACCAGGCTGCGCTGCGACAATGTCACCACCGCGGCTAGTCCAAAAGCAAGCAATAAACCGCCTAAAATTGCGTCAATGAGCGCAAAGCCACGGCGCGCGGCACATGGTGTTCGCGTCACCATGGTTCACGGCTCATTCCTCGCGCGTCCAAATCAAGCGCGGCTCTTTGATCGTCCATGACTTTCCCGTTGTCGACACGAGTTGGCATGGCGGCACCAGGGGCCAGTACTAGCAACGCCTCGAATCCTTCGGCAATCACTTTCATCTCAATGCGCACACGATTACCAGATGGTGATCCAACAATTCGCCATTCATTTCCATCGAGGCGCAGGCCATCAGCGATGACTTCCAATTCAACGCCCTCAGGTATGAGCACGGGTTGCACAAATCGATCGGGCATCCAATCGGCGGGCGCGGTTGGCTTTTTTGGATTTGGTTCAAGCGTCCACAGTTCAATGGCGCCCGTGTCGGGGTTCATATAAATAGCGCATTGTTGCGAGCCCGCGTTGTCGCGCCAAGCGAACAGACTCAGCAACTCATTCAGGCGTTCGCACGCGACATCGGCTTTACCTTTGGAAAGACCGCGTAGCCGTGGAATGACAACCGACGACACGATG
Source organism: uncultured bacterium (assembly GCA_903914045.1). Lineage (GTDB taxonomy): Bacteria > Planctomycetota > Phycisphaerae > Phycisphaerales > SM1A02 > SYAC01. The sequence continues at coordinate 1,964 of CAIWNO010000129.1, forward strand.
GCCAAGATAGAGATGACCACGATCAATTCCAGCAGGGTGAAGCCGCGGCGCATCACTTCACGCCACGCCGGTTTACGGCGCTCCGTTGATGATGTCTTTGTTCTGGCCATCGCCACCAGGCTGGCCATCGGCGCCGTAACTGACGACATCAAAATCTTTGTTGAATGTAGGTGGATACACCAACACGTATTGGTGCTTCCAAGGATCCATCAGTTGATTCACATTGCTGATGAGAGCGTCGTCACCATCGCATAATTTGGAAAGTTCAAAGTCGTCACCCACGCGGTCCATTCCGTTTTGCACCATGTACATGCGCACTTGTTGCGACAAGGTGTTTACATCGGCCTTCGCCTTGTTTTGCTTGGCGTTTCCTAGCAAGCTCATCACGTTGGGAACAATCAACATGGACAATAGCGCCACAATGGTCACGGCAATAATCACTTCAAGAAGCGTGAAGCCCTTGAGGGCATGGCGTTGAGCATGATTGGAACGATCTAGTTTCATAAGGGTCTCTTTCAGTGTTGCAAGTTGCAAAGACAATGCGCGAAACGGGCACGGAAATGATTTACTGCCACTATATATCAAACTATATGTAGTTTTTTAAATACAGTCCCATAGCGTATCCGTAGTGGCAGCGAAATTCAGCCGCCCAACGAGGATTGCAACTGCAGTAGCGGCATGAGAATTCCCGCCAGCACAAAGCCCGCGATAATGGCCATGAAAACCAGCAGAATTGGGGGCAGCGCTTTGGTGAAAATTTTAATGCTGGAGTTCACTTGCCTGTCAAAGGCGGTGGCTGCGTGCAGCAGCATGCTTTCAAGGCGGCCGGATTTTTCACCAATGTTCACAATTTGAATCAACAGCGGTGGAAAAAATCCGCAGCGCTCCAAAGGTTCGGCCAACGATTGACCCGTGGTGACTTTTTCCTCCACTTCCTCAATGGCGTTCATCAAGACGGCGTTGCCAAGCGTGTCCTTGGTAATTCGTAGTGATTGCAAAATAGGCAAGCCCGCGCTCACCAATGTTCCTAGAGTTCGCGTGAAGCGCGCCACGGCCACATCGCGTAGCAATGGGCCAAGAATTGGCGTGCGCAGCAACGCGTAGTCTTTCATGCGCCGATGCTCTGGGTCTTGCAGCCAGCGGCGCGCTCCAGTGATGGCGAGCATGACAAGGATGACAAGAAGCCACCAAAAATTCGCTATAAACCAGGCAAATCCAAGCAGGATTCGTGTTGGAAGCGGCAGCACCATTCCTGGCTGCGCCGCCAGTGGAATCATCAGTTGCGGAAGAATGACGGTGACCAACAACGTCACGCTTGCCAAAATCAGCGCGGCCACAATCATTGGGTAGACAGTGGCGCCGATCAATTCACGTTTTAATTCCGCCGCGCGATCCAGCAAGTCCGCCAGTTGATGCAGCACTTCCGACATGCGGCCACTGGCGTCGGCGGCGCGCGCCATGCCAATCACCATGTCGTCAAAGGGTGCGCCGAATGATTTCATGGCTTCATAGAGCGGCTGACCCGCCTCCACTTTTTCAATGAGCGCGTCCAAAATCACGGGCTGCGAATTTCCAGCGGCTTGCTTGCGCACAATTTTCAGCGCTTGCATTAAAGGCAATCCAGCCTCAATTGCGGTGGCAAGTTCACGAACCAAGTTTGACATGTCGGTGCGTGAAAGAGTGGGGCGGCGAGGTCCAAAGGTCATCCAATTGGGCAATGTGATTTGCGTGGCGCCCATGGATGAACTTTGGGATGGCGCGGACTTCTGCGCTTTTGAGCGCGCGGTTAAATTTGGCGCCTCATCGGATTCAATCTTCAAAGGCGTCAAGCCGCGGCTTTGCACCAGGCGCAACGCGGATGCGCGATCCGTTGCCACAACCACGCCGCTCGATTCCACTCCGCTGCGATCAAGTCCGTCATATCGCCACGAAGCCACGCTTAGCTCCCGTCCACTTCCTGGGTTGCGCGCATGACTTCCGCAATAGTGGTTTCACCTGCGATGGCTTTATTCAAGCCGTCGTCACGCATAGAAATAAATTCCGCATCGACTAATCGATGCAACTCTATGACCGAGTGGCTTTCGCTTATCGCCGCGCGAAGTGCGGGATTCATGCGAACGAGTTCAAAGAATCCAAGTCGTCCGCGGAAGCCACTTCCAGAGCACGCCTCGCAACCCGCGCCAACGGTCACTTGGTCGTGAAAGCGTTCAAGCGCCGCCGGTGGAATGCGAACGCGATCATTCTCCGACATTGGAACTTTGTGCGCGCAAACCTTGCACACTCTGCGGCCAAGACGCTGGGCCAGAACGCCCTCTAAAACGCTGGCCAGCAAATACGATTCCGCGCCCATGTCCACAATGCGACCCACGCTGGAAAGCGCGTCATTGGTGTGCAGTGTGCTTAGAATTAAGTGGCCCGTGAGCGCGCTGCGAATGGCAATATCAACGGTTTCAGCGTCGCGGATTTCGCCCACCAAAATCACGTCGGGGTCTTGGCGCAAAATGCTGCGCAGACCGCTAGCAAATGTCAGACCGCGCTTTGGATTCACCGGAATTTGATTGATGCCCGCGAGTTCATATTCAACGGGGTCCTCAATGGTCAAAATCTTTTTTCGTGGGTCGTACAACTTGCTCAGCGCCGCGTAGAGCGTTGTGGTTTTTCCACTACCTGTTGGACCAGTCACCAACACCAATCCGTGTGGCTTGGCGATCAACTTGTCCATCATTAAAACTTGCTGCTCATGCATGCCCAAACTTTTCAGATCCAATGGCAGCGATGACTTGTCCAAAATACGCATGACCACGCTCTCGCCATAAATCGTTGGCACGGTGGACACGCGCAGGTCGACCTTGCGTCCTTCAAATCGCAAAGTGATGTGCCCGTCTTGCGGAAGATATCTCTCCGCAATGTTCATCATGGACATAATTTTAATGCGCCCAATGATGGCCGGCTGCAAATGTTTTGGCGGACTTTGTTGCTCAATCAACACGCCGTCAATTCGATATTTCACCTTTAATTCGCCTTCAAATGGCTCAATATGAATATCGCTGGTGCGCTTTTGAATGGCCTCAAGAATGAGCAAGTTCACCAAGTTGACAAGCGTGGGTTGCTCCGCCATGCGATGCACATCGTCAGTTTGAATGGCATCCAGATTTTGCTCGACTTGGTCACTGCCTTCGCTGTTGCCAGCCAAACTTTCCGCCATGCGCGCCGCGGTGACGCCGTAAGACTGGCGCATGAGTTCACCAAACGCTTCTGGCGCCACGCCCACACGTTCCAAAGGCATGTTGGCAATGGTGGCCGCTTCATCAACGGAGTGCAGATCAAATGGATCGATCATGGCCATCCGCAAGCGACCAGAGGTAATTGACAAAGGAACTGCGCTCAGTCGCACGGCGACTTCGGAAGGGATTAATCGAACAGCGTCCGCATCGGATGCGATTGGTTTTGCAAGCCATGTGAAACCAGCCGCGATGCAACGTTCTTGAGGCGTGGTTGCGGCGGCGGCGCGCAACATTGCCGCGACCGTTGCAACTCGCTCATGCGCATCACTACTGGGAACAGGGTTGGACACGATGGTGCGTGGATTATTCCACTGTCCCCGGGGTGTTCGCGCCACCCTGAGCACCCTCGGGAGGCGCTGGTGGAGCTTCACCATCCGAGCCAGGACCCGGGGCTGGTTTTTTTGCATCACTTTTATTTTTGGGCTTTCCAGCATTTTGATACATGCCGGGAGTGGTCGAGGGCGGTGGTGGTCGCACGCCAGGGACGCCAGCCGCTAGACGATCTGTTTGATCTTCTGACAGCAATTTCAACACGCTCTCCCTTGTGTCCTGAACTAATTTATTTTTCTCGTTGCGCAGTGGAATCATTAAATCAGGTGGAACTTCCGGCGGGGTGGTGCCATCTTTTGCGGCTTTTTTGGCTGCATTGGAAATTGTTTTTCGTTTTGCTTTTTGTGGCTCTTCTGACCTGGTGGTGTCCAACATTTTAAGTTGCAACGCGGAGAAAGCGCCGTCCCAAGTTGTTTGCGCGGATTGAATGGCCGTCTTTTGTTCCGCTGTTAGGTCGTTTAAGTTCAACACCGCCGCGAAAAAATTGGAGAGTGGATCGGATTGAAAAACTTCGCGATAGCCCTGCGAAAGCGCGCGCGTTCGAAAATCTTGCGCGTAAGGGGCTGGAAGTGCCAGCGTTATTTTCTCAATCGCATCGTCTTGAAGATCACGAACCACAACGCGCACGACCATGATTTGACTTTGTAGAGTTCCCCCAGTTTGCAAATCCATATTTTCCATGGCGTCTGAGAATTTGGGCAACAAGGCGGTGATTTGCGCGTCGCGCGCAATCAGCGCAGCATCAAGCGCAATTTCATATTGATCGACCGCGGATTGGGCGGCCTCCCAAATTGTTGGTTGCAATTGCATTTGCTGAAGAATTGCAATTAAATCCACGCCTTCACCTGACAAATCAGAATCGTCCAAGGATCGAGCGCGTCGAACCGCTCGTTCAAACTTTGGCCAACGCTCTTTTTGATTTGGACCGAGTTGACTTTGAATGCTGCTCATTAAATCTTCGAACAGACGCGCTTTTTCTGGCAACCAATTTTGAATTGGTTCAAGCAAGCCCCGCATGTTTTTGGCGCCGCCATTCTTTTGTTGCTTGGCGGATTCCACCATTTTTTCTTTCAGGGCGTCCGTTCCTGTTTTAAATGAATCTTGATAATCTTGCAGCAAACTTTGCACAATCGGGCGCTGCCAATCCTCCAATTTCAACGTCTCCACAATCATGGTCATGTCGCGCGGAAGCAGGTCGGGCTTAAAGGCCTCGCTGAACCCAGCTTTGCCGCCAAATTGAGCGGAAGCCATTGGCGCAAGTATGAAGAGCGAGAGGGTTAAAACAGCGGGTCGAAGAAATTTCATGCAGATCTCCACGGCAAGAGGTGAAAGAGTTCAGTCCACGGACAGTTGTTTGAGTGAGCAGGAACGCAAGAGCAGATAGTTTTATTCGGGCACATTGCAATTTTTTGAACAAATTATTTGGTCAGCGAGTTGAGCACGCCCATAATGTATGCGCAATTTGAATTTGACTTAGCTTGGGGTCACGGTTCGCTGTTCAATTCGTTTTTCGGATTTTGTCACCACAATTCGGTCCACAAAAATTCCGGGAGTGTGAATGCCCTCGGGATCAAGCGCGCCCAGTTCCACCATTTCCTCCACTTCTGCCACGGTGACTTTGCCGCACGAGGCAACCATTGGATTGAAATTTCTAGCCGTTTTTCTGTACACCAGGTTTCCGCTGGGATCGGCTTTCCAAGCTTTCACAAGCGCAAGGTCGGCGCGAATGCCGCGCTCGAGCACAAACAACTCACCGTCAAAAAGTTCGGTTGGTTTGCCATCGGCCACAATCGTTCCCACGCCGGTCTTGGTGTAGAACCCTGGAATGCCGGCGCCGCCCGCGCGCATGCGCTCGGCCAACGTTCCTTGCGGACAAAATTCAAGTTCAAGTTCGCCGCTCATGTATTGGCGCTCAAACTCCGCGTTCTCGCCCACATAGCTTGACACCATGCGCCGCACTTGGCGCGTCTTCAAGAGCACGCCAAGACCCCAATCATCAACGCCGGCGTTGTTGCTGATGCAAGTTAATTCCTTGGCGCCACTGTCACGCAGCGCAAGAATAAGTTGCTCTGGAATTCCGCACAGGCCAAAGCCACCAACGGCAATTTTCATTCCATCGCGTGTCAAGCCCGCAAGTGCCAACGCTGGCGTTTGAAAAACTTTATTCATGGCAAGAGTGTAGTGACCCGTGAATGGTTGCTAGGCTTGCCGCACCCAAAATCAATCGTGCGCATTGTCATCCTTCTCATCTTTCTTTCGGCTTTGCCAGACGCGCTTGTTGTGCCTGTTTTAAAGGATCTTTTCGCGGATCGCTATGGCGTGTCCACGGCGCAGGCGCAATTGTTTTTGGCGGTAAATTTGCTTGGCGCGCTGCTAGCTATTCCATTGGTGAAATACATGCGCCGGCGCATGTCAGGGTGGGCCGTGGTCAGTTCAACAGCCATTGTGGATGGCATTTTAATGGCCATCATGTGGTTGCCCATTGGATTCGCGGGAACATTGGCGCTGCGCACAATCGAAGGCGCGGTTGATGTTGCAACATTCGCGGCCTTGTTTCAAATGTTGGGGCGAAGTGACCAAAAACATCCCGCGTGGAAGTTGGGTTTGGGCGCAACCGTGTTGGTGGCGGGCTTGGGAATTGGAGCAGTGCTTGGTGGATTTCTTACCAAGCTTGCTGGCAGCGCCGCGGTCACATTGATTGTCGGTTCGGTTTCCTGCATTGCCACAGGATGTATTGCTATTGCATTTCGCGCCACGCTTGTGCGCATGGTTCACCTTGCGCGTGGTACCACAGTGGAAATCGAAGTCGATGATGCAGAGTCGCGGGCGAAGCTGGGGACGATATGGCCGATCTTATTCATGGCCGCAACGGATCGAGCCACCGGCGCAATTTTAACCGCGGTGTTTGCCAGCTTTCTTCTAAGTGGCTTGGGGTACACGCCGGAGCAGCGGGGAATGTTGGTGGGGTTGCCGTTGTTGTTAATGGCCATAGGCGCCGCGCCAGCAGGGTGGTGCGCCGATCAATTCGGCGCGCTGCACACGCGATCTCTGGCGGCCATGGCGTATGCGATTGCGCTTGGAGTTGTGCCGTTTCTAGGCGCAAACACGCTTGTTCTAGCGTTTGTCCTGTTGATTCTTGGCGTGGCGGCCGCGCCGCTTCTTCCCGCCTCGCTGGCCTTGGTCATCGGTACCAATCGTGGCATGTCTGGACTGGCGGCTTTCCGCGCCGCAGGCGATATTGGATATTTCACTGGCATTGTTGTTGCCATTGCCACAAGCGCCATGATTGATGAGAAACAATACAGCGTTCAAACTGGATTGGTGTGCGGCTTCGCATTGGTGCATGCGGTCGTTACAGTTATTTCATGGTTTGCTTTACGCAACCATAAATAATGACAGCTCGATTCTTTGTTTACGTTTCAATTGTCAAATTTATATTGCATGTGCTGAATCCAAATGCAGCACGCAATGATTCAAAGGGAAGAACTTTGGACAATTAGTTCGAATTGGTCGAGGGCATTTCGCCGCGCAAGGTGATCAAGGCATCCTTGAGTTTTTCTAAAGCGTTATTTTGAATTTGTCGCACGCGTTCCTTGGTCACGCCAATCATTTGTCCAACTTGCTCCAGTGTTAATTGGACTTGCGGCACAACGCTGTCCATGCCAAATCGATGCAGAATAACTTTCTGCTCAATGTCACTTAAGTCCGCGCTGTTGCGGGTGATGATGTAGCGCACTTCCGCGGCGGAATCTTTTTCATTCTCGGCGCGCAACACTTCAAGATGGTTTGATTTCTCAAACTGTGGATCAAACTCGCTGGGAAAGCGTTGCTTGTATTTTTGCAATTTAATACCAAACCGGCTGAAAGCCTTCAAAATTGCGCGGCATCCGTAGGTGCTGAACTTAAATCCACGGCCGCAGTCAAATTTATCCACGGCGCGCATCAAGGCCATGTTGCCTTCGCCAATCAAGTCGCCGAAATCGCTTTCGCCAAGCGGAACGCGCTTGGCCATGGCAAGAACCAGCGCCAAATTAATTTCCGCAATCTGCGCGCGAAATCCCTTGGCCATGCGGTGCCAACGCAGCATTTCTCGAGCTTGCTCGGTTGAAGGAGTTTGATTGTTCAGCGCGTCTTGCAATTGTCGCACGCGAAAGCGCGCGTAGTTGTATTGCAGAAAAATCACGCGCTCTTGCGCGCCAGTCAGCAGAACAGAATCCGCTTTCTTGGCTTTGCGCTCCACTTGTTTTCCACCAGTGCTGTTGGCCATGAGCGGTCGATACCAACTCACATCGGCGAAGCGAATGGAGACAGGTTTTTCATAAATATTTTTTTCCGCGTCTTGCTTTGTAAACTCCGGCGAGTCCATGAAATCCATTGGCTCGATCATAATTTCGCGCATCAAGTCTTCTTCAACTTGGGTCAAAGCAGCGGTCGCCAATGTGGGCATGCCAGAACGGCCACGAACCGCTGGACGATTTCGTTGACGCATTCGATCAAGCGGCGAATTTTTTCCAATCATTGAGTGGAGCAAGGTCATTTCCTCGGGCTAGAGTTTAAAAGATGTATGTTGCAATTCCGCACCATCCAACAAAACGCTTAAGAACGAACTATGTGACTGTTCACCAAATGGGGACGATTGGTTTCAAAAATAAATGAAATTATAAGTTATTGAACCGAATGGATAAATAACGCCTTTTAATAGGCATTAAGATGGGTCGAAATAAGTTATAAGACCTATTTACTCAGGCTTGCTGCCAGTCGAGTCATAGACATAACTATCGCCAGCGCGGGAGTATTCCAAAATGTCGCCAGCCTTGAAGAACAGACCCAATTCACGGGTCGCGGCTTCGGGGCTGTCAGATCCGTGGATCAAGTTGTAACTGTTGGAAACGCCAAAGTCACCGCGAATGGTGCCAGCGGCGGCTTTACTGCCAAATGTTGCGCCCATCATGGAGCGGCAAATTGCAATGGCGCCAATTCCACGCACGGCCATGGTCAAGACTGGGTTGCCAGTCATGAAGCGAACAAGGCCGGGGTAAAAAGGTTTGGAAGCATGGTCTTTGTAGTGTTCAGCGGCAAGTTCCTGCGAAATGCGCATTAGTTTGCAGCCCACGATTTGCAGGCCTTTGTCCTCAAAGCGGGTCAAGATTCGACCCATCAGATTGCGTTGCACGGCGTCTGGTTTCAAAATGATCAGTGTTGTTTCCATGTGATTTCCTTTGTGGTTGAGGTTGTTGGGGATCAAATGGTAGCGACAATGTTGCTCTTGCAGGACTTTCAAACATGTGATTTCAAAGAAAAAGCGTTGAGGATTGCCCAAGCGAGCCGAAGAAGCGGTACTTTCGCCCACTCGTACAGATATTGAACAGGAGTCAGCATGGTTGGCAAGGACGCCGCATTGATGAGTAAACCACAATCCAAGTCAGGCAAATCCCGCGTAAAGAACAGCGTGGATGAATCAAGCGATGGCGCATCGCCGCGCAAGGGCAAGAACCGCGGCGCCACGGCGGAGGAAATGGGATCGCGTCAGCGCGACATTTCCGTGAGCGAATTTTTTGCCAAGAACAGACATTTGTTGGGCTTTGATAATCCGCGCAAGGCGTTGTTGACCACGGTCAAAGAGGCGGTGGACAATAGTTTGGACGCTTGCGAAGAAGGTGGAATTCTTCCAGAACTTGCGGTGATCATTGAGGATTTGCAACCGGATCGCCCGGCGACTTCCAAGAGTTCGCGCTACCGCATTACGGTGGTGGACAATGGTCCAGGAATTGTGCGCAAGCAAGTTGAGAATATTTTCGGGCGTCTTTTGTACGGATCAAAGTTTCACCGCTTGAAGATGAGCCGCGGACAGCAGGGCATTGGCATTAGCGCGGCGGGCATGTATGGATTGATCACCACCGGCAAGCCCATGCAGATTGTCACCAAGATTCGCTCCAGCGACGCGGCGCACCGCATTGAGTTAGCCATGAATACAAAAACAAATCGCGCCGAAGTGACGGCCGACGCGGAGACCAAGGATTTTCCGCCA
>CAIWNO010000130.1 GCA_903914045.1 uncultured bacterium
GTGATGGCGCGCTCAACATTGGCAACTATTCCCAAACCAGAAATTAGAAGCGTTGGTGGAATGTGAATTGTCTCACCACTCTCGGTGGTGAACTGATTGTTCAGAGAATCTTTTCCACTAATGAACGGCGTTCGATATGCAAGCGCGCCATCCAAACACGCCTCCGACGCGCGCACCAAACTTCCCATGTGTCGAGGGTCTTTGCACGAAGGCCAACAGAAATTATCCAGAATTGCAATTTTGGTTGGATCAGTTCCAACACACACCAAGTTGCGCACGCACTCATCAATTGCGGCCAGTGTCATGATGTATGGATCCGCGGCAAGGCCCGTGGCAAGACCGTTGGCTATAGAAACTCCGCGTGTTGAATGAGGTAGCGGTTGTAACACCGCGGCATCACCTGGCGCGCCAAACTTTCCAACAAGTGGCTTAATGACGCTTGTGCCCTGAACTTCATGATCGTATTGGCGGATTATCCACGCCTTGCTTCCAATGTTGGCGTGCGCCAGAAGAGTGCAAAGCGTGTCAAGCAATCCGCCGTGTATATGTTTTGGAGCAATCATTGTCGCGCTTGTAAGCGCACTTGTTGTGGAACTTATTTTTCCATCATCTGCCCCACCAACCGACAAACCCACCGGCCCATACCGCGCGTGCCAATCACCATCCCACACTGCTTCACGCACAGGATTAGGCAAACCGCCATTAAGAAATTCCATGGACAAGCGGCCCATTTCCAAACTGTTCCATAACAAAATCAATTCCTTATTTGGTGTTCCAAACTCACCCAAATCACACAGCGTTACGCCATGGTCATCACATAAATCTTGCAGTGCCGCAATGTTTGCAACCGGAACCGAAAGCACCATGCGCTCTTGCGCCTCGCTAATCCAAACCTCGGTTGGAGTAAGACCGTCGTATTTCAGTGGCGCGCGATCAAGGTTTACAAGCGCGCCAATATCTTTTCCCATTTCACCAACAGCGCTAGAGAAACCACCCGCTCCGCAATCAGTAATGGCATGAAAGAGCGGCTTGTTGCCCGCGTCGCGCGCGGCAAGAATGGCGTCCAGGGTTTTCTTTTGTGTAATTGCGTTTCCAATTTGCACCGCGTGACCAAACTCATCAGCGTGAGAATCAGTGAGTTCAGCGCTGGAAAATGTCGCACCATGAATTCCGTCGCGACCCGTTTTTCCGCCCAGCACAATAATTCTGTCGCCCGCGCGCACCACGCCACGAACAAGTTCGCGCGGTAAAACACCAACAACGCCGCAATACACAAGAGGATTTCCCACATAACGCGGATCAAACCACACCCCACCATTGACGGTTGGAATGCCCATGCGGTTGCTGTAATCACGCACGCCTGCAACAACCTGACGCAAAACGCGCGCGGGCGGCAAACAACCCTTGGGCACATGCGTGTCTGGTGGCGCAACACAAAACACATCGGTGCACGCGATTGGTTTTGCGGCCAGACCCGTTCCCATGACATCCCGAATACAACCACCAATACCAGTCGCCGCCCCACCGTATGGTTCGATTGCGCTTGGGTGATTGTGGGTTTCAACTTTCATGCATAAGGCGTGTGTGTCATCAAAGGCAATCACGCCAGCGTTGTCCACAAACACACTCAAACACCAATCAATCGCCTCAGGTTTGTTGGCATCCATAAGTGAATGCGTGGCCGCGGCAACAGTGTGCTTTAGCAAATTGTCAATCACCATTTCACCCGCGCCACCACAAGCGTGACCAGAAATTTTTCCAGCCCGCGCCATCAAACTTGGCGAACCAACCGCAAGAGATTTCTCTTTGTAACTCACGCGACTCTTTAAAGTTTTATGAACACAATGCTCACTCCATGTTTGCGCAAGTGTTTCAAGTTCAATCTCACGCGGCTCGCGCGCCAAGCCACGGTAATACGACTGAATGGCGCGCATTTCTTGCAGGTCTAAAAACAAATGCGCTTGCCGACTTAGTTTCTCAAGTTCGGCATCACTTAAACCCAACAGTGGAATTTCTTTCACTTCAACAGCGCGCTCAGTACCTACGGGAAATTGCGTCGGCATATACGGCCCCACATGAACAGCTTGCACAACCGTGTTCGCCAAATATTTTTCCGCAATCGTTTCGCCCTGCGCCTTGGTTGCACCATGAAAGTCCCAGCGTTCGCCGGTTCGAACCTGCACCACCTTGCCTACCAGTTTTTCCACCGCAAGCTCCACACTTTCTGCGGCGGGATCCGTCACGCCCGCAAGTAGATGTACTTCTATTGTGCAACCCGACTTCGGTTGCGCGACCGTGCCAGCAAACGCAATCTGGGTCACAGGGTCCGCCAACAATTGTTGGCTTATGAACTGAAGATCGTTCTGATTGAGTTCGCCCTCAATTAAATAAACCTGGGCGTAGTCAATCACGCGCGCATCAACGCCACCATCCGCAATGACACGCTTCAGCAGCGACGAGCCACGGACATCCACACACCCAGGCTTGGGGCGCACTTCTACGCGGTGAATTGTTTGGGTGTGGCTAGCGTGGCTATGGCTGGCAGACATAAAGCGAGTGTAACGATGCGGATACAAGCCTTAAGACAAAGCTTTTTGACAGGTCAATTTGTTCATATTTATTACCCCAATAAAACAAAGAGCCGCAATATTCAGCAGCAGAACGACAAGCACGGTTGTGATTTAGAAAATCAACTGCAGGCGAGTGCGGAAAACAAACTCACCCTCACCCGAAGCACGCCAACCAGACGCCGTGTCAACGTAACTGGAGCCAACATCGGATCCAACATTCATTCCAAAATCAGTAGTCCATTTTAAATCTTGACCATCTAGGTACCAATTCAAGCCCACAGTCACAATGTTTAATGGGCCTTGGTTGAGCAGTGGACCAAGAAGAGCTGTGTTTTGACTTGAATTTGAGGTGCTCCAACAGGCGTATTCATAACGTGAAAAAATCTCAACCTTAGGATCTATATATATTGCGGGTTGAATTGTAAATCCATATGCATTGATATACCCCAAATTTGCATTTGCCGGAGCACTAAGAGTTGACGCCAGATAAGACGCATTGGAGTTGATGTAGTTGTAATAAGCGGATGCAAAAATACTTGCCCCACCAAAATTCCACTGACCATCTACCGTAGCACTGTTCCATTCATTCTTTCCACTCTTTGTTGTAGAGTTTGTATCAAACGCAGAGCTTGGTGTAGTCATCTGTGTGTGATACGCAAACCCTAAAAGCATTCCCGCTTGTTCACCCACCGGGCTTGTGAAACTATTAAAGTCATCCCATGCACCAAATGGTTTCCATTCAATTCTGGAATTCACGCTGAAAGAAGATTGTTGCGTGGACCAAGGGCTATTGAGGGGTTGCGAGCCAACCACCTTTAAGTTTTCACCAACAACATTATCTGTAGCCCCATTGTCAACCGAAAAATTCCAACGCGTGTCATCGCCTTGAAATTGCAATTCCATTCCTTGCGAATACCACAGACCGTAGTTGCGCGACACAATTGAACGACTTACGGCCATTTGATATTGATCTACAACAAGTTGTTCGCGCGCATAAGGCAAGCGATATTGACCAAAGCGCAGGCTCCAATTGTCGCTGAAATTAATTCGTGCCCAGGCGTCAAGTAACTGAAGTTGACCGCTGTCACTACCCTGAACATTTCCACCAGGACTATTTGGTGCAATCCCCACCGCCTGATTAAACACAAAATTCGTCTTCACCATGAACTGAATTGCGGGGCTAAATACATGGCCCTTGAAAATCAGTTCGTTGAAGCCGCCAGATCCAAAACCATATCTATTGGCAAGTTGGTCTACGTTGTCATTATCAGTCGGATTAATATTGCTCCACATAAATGCGGGCTGAATAAATCCACCCACTTCTAACTTAAAGCGGCCGTCTGGACTTGCCAAAAAGAAACCGTCATTCCAACCAGCGGTCATGGCGTCCTGGCGCAAACTTGCGCGAGTTTCGGAGTCCGCAAGCACATCCTCCACCACGCTTCGAATTTGTCCGGCGCGTTCTTCGCTTAACCACTTCTCGCCTTCAAGCGCCTTTAGGTCAGACACCTGTGTGTCCAAGGATTTGTTCTTGCGCTCCAGCGAATCAATGCGCTGCAGAAGCGCCTCAAGGCTTGCCCCACCACTATCAGCCACCTTGGTGGTTGTTGGCGCGGGTTGACCCAATTCATCACTCGCAAGCGCAAACAAAGGCAGCGTGACCACCCCCACAACGCAAGCCACTACCGCACAGAGTTGCCCCTTATTGAAATGTGGATTTGAGTTCGGTTTGGAAACCGTCCAAAGCATGGATTGATGTGGAGCCTGATTCA
>CAIWNO010000131.1 GCA_903914045.1 uncultured bacterium
AACGACGGTTTATATTGGGCCGGCGTCGAAGTTGGATGGACGCCGAATTTTCTGGACACCTTTTCCCGCTACAACGTGACCGTTGGAACCACCAACGCGGGCAACCAGTCTTACGCCGGCTACGGCAATGTGACTGGAATCAAGCAGACCAATTCCATGATTGGATTTTTGGGTCAGCAACAAATTGGTGATTGGCTTGGCGTGTTCGCCGAGTATGGACTTGGCCAAAGCACGGGCGCGGTGGCGCAGCAGGAATTCAGCGCGGGCGTTTCCATTGTGAAACCATTTGGTCGGCCCGACGACGACTTTGGAATTGCCTACGCGTGGACCAAGCCCAACAACAACTACGGCAATGAGCCCGCGGGCAGCGATCCTGCAAGCGCCAGCATGTTTGAAACTTTCTATCGCCTACAAATCACCGACAGCATGCAGTTGTCCCCAGACTTACAAGTGTCTTTCAATCCCGCAAGTGGCGACGGCAGTCCGGTGGTGGCATTGGCGCTACGTTTGAAGACGCAATTCTGAACGCGCGGCATGCTCATGGTGGAGTAATTCAAATTCTATTACTCTGCGCACATGAATAAAAATACATATGTCATGTTGATCGCCGTTATGACCGCGTGTGGCGGATTATTGTTTGGCTATGACGTTGGCGTGATCAGCGGGGCGCTGCTGTTCCTAGAAAAAAAGTTTGAGTTAAGTGATCAGGGACAGGAAGTGGTGACAAGCGCCGTGCTGGTTGGAAGTTTTCTGGGCGCGCTTGGCGCGGGTTGGTACACGCGCCGCTTTGGTGGCCGTAGCGCCAACATGTTGGCCGGTGCAATCTTTGTGGTGGGCGCGTTCGCAAGCGCGGCGTCTGGCAGCACCGAAACACTGACCATGTCTAGGCTTTTAGTGGGACTTGGCATTGGTATAACCGCGGTGGCTGCGCCGCTGTATATCGGTGAAATCGCGCCGCCAGATCGCCGCGGTCAAATGATCACGCTGTATCAACTTTTTATCACCATTGGAATTTTGGTCAGCTACATAGTTGATCTGGCCGCGGCGCCGCACTGGAGAATTATGTTTGGTCTAGGCGCTGTGCCTGGCGTGGTGCTTGCGGTGGGAATGAGTTTCATGCCTTCAAGTCCGCGCTGGCTTGCCTCACGCGGTCGCATGGACGACGCCAAGAAAGTTCTTGATCGCACGTTGGAGCCCGCCATGGCGGAGCGCGCGCTGAAAGATATTAAGAATGATTTAGATATTCAAAAAGGCTTGCCGCATTGGTGGCTGGCGTTCGGCACACGCGCCGCGCGCCGCGCGGTGGTGATTACAACAACGCTTGCGGTGTTGCAACAATTCATTGGCATCAACGCGATTATTTATTACGCGCCGCGCATTTTTCAGAAGGCGGGTTTCGCCGACGCCAAGGCCGCGTTGTGGGCCACACTGGTGGTTGGCGTGGTGAACGTTCTTGCCACATTTATCACCATGGGCATGGTTGATAAATCTGGTCGGCGCACTTTGTTGATTTGGGGATTAAGCGGCATGGTCGCGTCGCTTGGTGTTTTAGGCGTGGCGTTCAAGCAATTTGATCACGCGGACGCGCAAAAAACTTCGCAACAATTGACGCAGCAAACGTCGCAGTCTTCCGCACCGCCGGCCTCCGCACAAAACACGCAGCAACAGAACGAGCAATCCGTTGAAAAAACCGCACGCATTGCCGCGCAACGAGTGGCAACGGATCCGGCGCCGCCGCACAATTTGGAGGCGGCTACGCCAACCGACGCGCGCACGGATGTTGCGTCACACCGTGATTTGCCAAGCACCAGTGAAGGCGCTGAAACCTTGGCATGGCTGACCTTGGTGTGCGTGATTGTGTACATCGCATGCTTTGCGTTCAGCATGGGTCCATTGGTGTGGGTGCTGATTGGCGAAATGTTTCCACTACAAGCGCGCGGATCTGGCAACGCCATTGCGTGCGGCGGCAATTATTTTGCAAACTTCATTGTGGGCGCCACATTTCTAACCCTGCTCACCAAACTAGG
>CAIWNO010000132.1 GCA_903914045.1 uncultured bacterium
GCCTTGATGGGCGTGTCACGTAAATCAGTTGGAAGAAGATCGCTCATGTTTGAATAGTAGCCGTTGATAGTTTGTTCAATCAACACGCATATTTGATTGAACACATTTTAAATTGCAAACAGAAATCACACCGCCCAGGTTCTTCCGTCACGCGCTAAAAGATCCGTGGCGGATTGTGGCCCCCATGAACCGGGCGCGTAATTACCCTGAATGTTTTTTCGTAGCGGCGCGCTCGCATCATTCAGGAACGGCATGATTGCATTCCACGCGCTCTCCACTTCAAGCCGGTGCTTAAACAAACTTTGGTCTCCACGCATGGCGTCAATCATCAGTGGTCCATACGCCTCCACCACCGTCGCGCTGAACGAATCCGCGTAATCCATTTCCATTTCAACGGGCTGAATATTCATTGGCCCAGGAACCTTGGCGTTGAATTGAATTTTTAATTGCTCGTTGGGCGCAATATCAATAGTCATTCTGTTTCCAGCCAGCGGGGTTGAAACAATTTTCTTAAACAGGTTGGCCGCGGGCGGTTTGAACTGAATCACAACCTGCGTGCTCTTGCGCGCCAGGCGCTTGCCGGTGCGCAAATAAAACGGAACCTTGGACCAGCGCCAATTATCAAAATGCATTTTCAGCGCGGCGAATGTTTCAGTTTTGGAATTTGGTTCAACACCCTTCAAGTCGTGGTACGCGCCCTCGTTGCCATCGCCCGCATATTGACCAAGCGATCCCCACTCCGCGACACTATCTAGCGGCGGCGTCTGAAGCGCGTCGACCACTTTAATTTTCTCCGAACGAATGTGATCCGCAGAAAAACTAGTGGGCGGCTCCATGGCCACAAACGCCATGACCTGCAATAAATGGCTTTGAATCATGTCGCGAATAGCGCCCGTCTTGTCATAGAACGCGGTGCGCTGGCCAACGCCAACGGTTTCCGCGGCGGTAATTTGCACATGATCGATGTAGCGATGATTCCACACCGGCTCAAACAGCGAATTGGCGAAACGAAATACCAACAGATTTTGCACAACTTCTTTTCCAAGGTAGTGGTCAATTCTGTAAATCGCGTCCTCTTCAAACACGCGTCCAAGCGCGCGGTTCAAACTGCCCGCGCTTTCGTCGTCAAAACCAAACGGTTTCTCAACAATAATGCGCTGCCATGATTTGTTGTTGGGCGTAATGCTGCACCAACGGCGCCCCTCGGTCACCATTGCGGCCGCGTCAATTTGCGCCACGATGGGCTCGTACAACTCAGGCGCCACGCTCATGAAGAACAAAACATTTTGCGCGCACTTGCGCTGCGTATCAAGTTCCGCCACGCGCGCCGCAAGCCGTGGATAAGGCTCGCTGGTGGCGGCGTCGCCTGCCATGTAAAAAATTCTCTTGGCAAATTCCGCCCACACGTCCTCGCGGAAACCCTTCACCTGTTTTTGTAGCCAAGGTTTCAATTCATCGCGCCACTCGGCGTCCGTCTTTACAGTGCGGCTTATGCCAAGAATGCATGTGGCGGGATTTAAAAAACCAGCCTCCGCCATTTCATACATGGCCGGAACAAGTTTGCGGCTGGTCAAGTCGCCGCTGGCGCCAAGAATAATTAGAACGCATGGGTCGGCTGTTCGCATGTTCATAGCCTAACGCTTCTTGTCAATTTAAAAATGTCCCAAGCGACACTTTGTATTTCAAATAAATCGCGGGGCGCACACCACTTGGCGCGTCACGCACCATGCCCCAGAATTTTGCATCAACCTGCCTCGCGTGGATGAAACTTTCGCAACACCTCGCGCAAGCGCCGCTGATCTACATGCGTGTAAATTTCCGTTGTGGCAATGTCGGCGTGTCCAAGAAGTTCCTGCACCACTCGAAGGTCGGCGCCGCCACTTAACAAATGCGTTGCAAATGAATGGCGCAATTTATGTGGATGCACGCCGTGCAACCCCGACAAATCCGCGTACTTGCGCACAATTTGCCACACGGCCACGCGTTCAAGCGGCTTGCCGCTAAATGAAAGAAACAATCTGAACAGGTCGCGCCCATCGCGAAAGCGCGCCAATGATGGGCGCGTCTCTTTCACATATTCATCAATCGCCGCGATCGCGGGCTCGCCAACTGGAACCATGCGTTGCTTGTTTCCTTTTCCAATCACAATAACGCAGCCAAGCGTCGCGTTGAAATCATTCATCTTCAGCGAGCCAACTTCACTGGCGCGCAAACCAGACGCGTACATCACTTCAAGCATGGCGCGATCACGCCGCCACAAATCACCTGTTTGCGCGTTTGGCGCCTCGACTAATTTCCGCATTTGTCCAGGCGTCAGCGTTCCCGGCAATCTTCTCCATCGATGCGGTCGATCAAGCAAGCGAGCCGGATCACGCGCAATTTTTCTTTCCGCTTGCAGCCACCTGAAAAAAACCCGCATGGATGCAAGGTGGCGTGTGACGGTGCTTGAGTCCAATCCGCGCTCGCGTTTCAGTTGCTGAAGATGCTGCGCCAAATGTTCCATGCGAACCGCGTCCGGCGATTTCACTTCGGCCCCAACCAAATATTCCTTCATGTATCGCAAGTCGCGTCCGTAGGCCTCAAGCGTTGAAGCGCTGAGCCCAGTTTCAATGCGCGCCCAATTTAAAAATTCACGCGCCGCGTGATCGAATGGAGATATTTTGTCCATGCGCGGTCACCTGTACTGGAAGGACCCCATCGCCCGCGCCACGAATGGGGCGCCGAATGACAACGGGTTTTTCCAGCGTGCCATGCGACTCTTCCATATTGATTCGGTGAAATGTTGCGCAGCCGTGAAAGGCGTTGCAGCACACCGAAAACGCGCTGGCAACCGTCGCCATTGTGAAGCGGTGGTTGCATCGCAAATCTCCCGCATCCATGTGCGGGCAGAAGTGGTCGGCGTTTTGGTTGGAGGATTGATTCATGGCAGTGGTGACAAAGAAATCGGATGAAATGAGTATAGAACTGTAAAGATAACGAAATTGGCGGTGAATTGAAATGTCTGATGAAGTCACAGTTACACAAATCAGACGCAACGCAAGCGGTAATTTGCAGGCGAGGTGTTCAAAATACAAATATAATTTCAGGATCCCCGTTCAAAGGCGCAAAATAGGGTTATTGAAATCAGTTTCCCAGGTCAGCCGGGCAATTTTCCGCCTTCAATTTTTGGAAGCAACCAATCGAACGCTTGTAAAGTCAATCCTTTTCACCACCCCGCTTTCAATCCAAATGAATCCGCGTTCAGATTAAGAATGAGCGGAATATGAAAGCGTGCGCGGGAAGAAATGCAGCCCGGCGGCCTTGCGCGCGGACTCCAAAGTGGCTTCCGCGGTCACATTGGCCTTGCGGCAACCCGCTCGCAAAATATCCAGAACCAAATCGTCGCGACCTTCCAGCGCGGCGCGGCGCTTTTGCATGGGCGCAAGCAGCGCGTTAATGGCTTGCGCCACCTCCTTCTTTATATGACCGTCGCCAATGTTGTCGCCGCGCGTGTAGAGATCCTTCAGTTCCGCAACGCGCGTGGCGTCGGTAATGAAGGCCTCCACATATTGAAAGAGCGCGTTCTTCACATCACCTGGTTCAGTGGCGCTTTGGCGGCCAGTGAAAATACGCATGACTTTCTTTTCAACTTCTTTGGGCGGATCTGAAATAAAGATGGCGTTGCCTAGGCTCTTGCTCATTTTATTTTTTCCATCAAC
>CAIWNO010000133.1 GCA_903914045.1 uncultured bacterium
AAAAATCGCCCTCGCCCATTTGGCGATTTAATTCCGCGCGCTCGCTTAATTTTCTGGGGTAGTCAAAGAGAGTCGCGGATGGCTGAAATCCGCGCCTCAAGTTCATCGATCACTGGTTGATGTGCGTCAAAGTTCATGCAGTGAGTGTAGCGAACGCCATTGAATTGCTGCGTGTATCTTTCAATCGATGCAAGTTTCGTCGCACATTAGCCGCATGAAGGAAAGCGCCACCTTGGCCGTTGCCGCAAAGGCCGCCGCGTTGAAGGCCGCGGGTAAACCTGTGATTGGTTTTGGTGTTGGCGAGCCCGACTTTGACACGCCTGTGAATATTCGCGAGGCCGCCAAGCAAGCGATTGACAAGGGCATGACGCGCTACGCGCCAACGCCGGGTGACAAGGCATCGCGCGAGGCCGTGGCCACAAAGTTGCGCGATGACAATGGAATCGCATGTCGCGCCGAGGACATCACCCTCACTGTGGGCGCGAAGCACGCCATTTATATGGCGCTTCGAGTGACCATTGAGCCTGGCGCTGGCGATGAAGTAATTTTACCAACACCCGCGTGGGTGAGTTACAAACCGTTGATCGAGCTCGCCGGTGCCGCGTGCATTGAAGTGCCTTCAAGCGTGGCCACCAATTTTAAAATGACCGCGGCGCAATTGCACTCCGCAATCACTCCGCGCACGCGCGCGATTGTGTTGAACAGCCCAAGCAATCCATGCGGCACTGTGTACACGGTGAAGGAATTTGCGGCGCTGATTGATGTGTTGGCCAAGCATCCAAACATTACGGTGGTGAGCGACGAAATTTATGAAAAGCTGATTTACCCCGAGATTGAAGGGGGTTTGAAGCATGTCAGTCCGGGTGCCGACGCGCGTTTGGCTGATCGCACAATCACCATCAATGGCATGAGCAAGGCGTACGCCATGACGGGATGGCGCGTTGGATATCTCGCGGCGCCTGGAAAGAATGGAGTGCTTGCCAAGGAACTGATTAAGTTGCAAGGTCAGATGACCAACTCCATTCCAAGTTTTATTATGCCCGCGGTGGTGGAGGCGTTGACCAATTGCGCCGCCAGCGTGGAGACCATGCGCAAAGCATTCGCGGCGCGCGCGGCGTTGGTACATACCTTGCTCAGCGGCATCAAGCGATTGAATGTGTGTAAATCAACCGGCGCTTTTTATTCCTTCCCCGAAATTCATGCGTGCATGGGTTTACACACTTCCAGCGGACGCGTGATTGATTCGGCGCAATCGTTCGCCGAGGCTTTGCTTGAGGAACATTTTGTGGCCGTAGTGCCGGGCGAAGATTTTGGCGAGTGTGCGCGCGAAAATATCCGCATTAGCTTTGCATGTTCAGAAGCCAACATTCGCGAAGGATTTGCGCGGTTGGAAAAGTTTGTCAATTCGCTGGCGTAATTGGCGTGGCTTCCTGCGCATTCACTTCATTCCGCGCGGCGGCGTCCGTGCTTTGCCTAACGCGCGGCGTGGCGAAGAGCATCAGGAAAAATACCGCGTACAAACCGCTTAAAATGCCGCGAAAAATGGGCATAGAAAGCCCAACATCTGGCCAACTGAGTATTTCAAGCGGAGCATAAATTACCCCCGCGATGATGAGTGGAACAACCATCGCCAAGAACGCGGTGACTCCGCTTTGAATGCCAAAGATGGCCGCGCCCAACCATGCGGCGCTTGCCGCGCCAAAAATAATTGGAAGCAAAATTGCCCCAGCGCCTGGCGCAAAAATAGAAACGGCAATATTTATAATTCCAATCGCGCTCCAAACGCCCGTCCAACATTTCCATGGAGAGCCACCGCACAGAAACCACTTCGCGCCAAGCCATGAGATTGGCACGCACGCACACGCAAGAATGATGTAGAGAGCAAGCCCATGTGGAGGCCAGTAGGCGGCCGCGAACAGCGCGGCTCCATTTGGTTTGGCAACTAGCTCAACTCCTTGTTGCTCAAGCAGCGCGCTGGCGTATTGTCGACCATACAA
>CAIWNO010000134.1 GCA_903914045.1 uncultured bacterium
CGTTGGTTGTGCAACGCGCATTTGGGATCCACCCTTTTGTGCGGCTGGTTTTTGCGTTGCCAGAAGTTGGGAGCGCTCTTGAGCAACTTGCCTAGCCAAAGTTGTTTTGCCGCACTGGCGGGGTCCAAGTAGCGCCACGCCTGGGTTGTTTGCCAAACCGCGGTGGATAGCTTCAATGACATCTGATCGTTGAATCATCATAGTAATATAGACTTTTAATTCCTATATTGCAATGATAAATCTACATTTTGCCATAAAAAAGGCACTTGCGATAGGCAAGCACTAAAGCAATCAGGGGCTTCGGTACCTGGCTTTTCGCGGTTCGGCAGTGCGGAATTCAGCAATGACCAAGAATTTCCGGGTTGTGGAAGGAGAGTACTTTCACGCCCGCGGCTTCTTGTTCGGTGGCGCTGGTCTTGTCAGGGGTCAGCAGTGCCGACGCATTGAGTCGTTGTCAATTCTAGCGTTCAGCCGCTGTCAATTCTAGCGTTCAGCCGCTGTCAATTTTAGCGTTCAGCCGCTCAACGGAGTTGGCATTGAAGTGAAAGCCGCAGCGACATTTCATGAAGGCGACTTGCGCGGCTTGATAGATGCGCAATTCAGTAAGAAACAATTCAAGCATGCTTCATCCATTGGGCGATCATTCGATCTTCATGCTCAACTTGCTGACCTTTTCTAAGAAAAATTTTTCGCTCCATAGAGAAAGGCTCGCACGCTCTATGTTGGCAAGAAAGGGCGCGACATCTTTTGCAGCAAGCTGCCAGTCAATTTGACTTATTTTTGTAGTCAGGGCGTCGGCAAGCCACGGAATATCCACATGAAGGCTTTGGCCTTTCCAAGGACCAGTTTGTTGTAATGCCTGCGCAAGATGCGGCAAGTTGGGTGCACATTTTTGTTTGCAGTACCAAGCAAAATCAAACCAATCACGGCCTTTCAGATATGGGCGGCAAAGCAACGCGTGCAATTTCAGCGCGTAGTTGCTTGACAAATCTTGAGCGCACACTTCAAAGTCAACTGGGAAGTCCAAGAAACGCCAATCGGTATTTGTTCCAGCCGGTGGTTGCGTGTCAATCTCAAGTTTCACTTTTATTTTTCGCGGATTGTCAGAATCAAAAAACGAAAGATCCAATTGTCGACCCATGGAATTATCTTTCAACATGGCTTGTCGTATCGCACCGTCCATGCGATCGCGTTCGGTCATTTCGCAGTGAACACCAAACTGCTGCAAAACCTGGGTCAATATGCGAAAGTAAGGCGACCAGTGAAATGATGCGTCGGGCTTGAGCAAAATAAAATCAAGGTCCTCAGAAAAACGCGGCAATTGATGCAGTATGCGCAGGCTGGTTCCGCCTTGAAATGCCGCCACGTTGAAAAAATCGCCACGCCATAGCGCGTACAACGCAATTTCCTGCAACATTTCCTTTAACGCCTGCTCCTCTTGCAACGCATTTGTTGCCGAGTACGTCTTTAAGCGCTTGCGCAATAAATCAATCATGACGTCACTCCTAACTTCAGCGCTTGTATGTGGCTGACCATGCGCTTGTGTTTATAAATCTTCCGTACATCACGCCAAGTGGCAGCCGTTGTGCTCATCAATAATTCATCATCAATACGCATGGACTGCGAAAACTCATGAACGTGGTCCGCCTGCAATTTGCGAAAGCAAACAATATCAAGTAGCGCACGCAGTGGCTGTGCCACTAAAGCAACTTGACCGGAAAGGGAATGACGTGTCACGGCCTGCAAAAAGAAACCGGGCTGCAGCGCGAGTGGAGAAAATTGATACGACCCTAAATTTTCAAGATCAATTTTTAGACTTCGCCGCCCTGGCGAAACAGATTGCGTTACGGGGACTGACTCGGGAATCCAACCATGAAAGCTGAGCGCGGTTTCAAACGAAACATACGAGCCAGGTTGTAAGGCCTGCGCCAGCACAAATGGATGCGGCAAGTTGCTGTTGGGTTGCTGGGCCAACAAATACAGTCCACGCCTCAATTGCAACAACTCTCCACTACCTAACGCGCGGTTCACTAGGTTGTACAGCCGCTGCTGCGTGCCATTGAACAGTCGGGCCAATTGCGGTTGCGTTACTGTTCGCCCCACCCATCCAGCTTGAATCAGCTTCTCAGTGATCGTTTGCATTCGTGTATGATACTTGCATTTTATGAAAGTATCAAGCATTTTTATGTGGGTGGCTATTCAGGTCCCCAATAATCCAATAATAAACCCGTCCGTAGCTTTCTTTCAGCGAGTCTTGTTCATATTGCAAGGCAGCCCACCCACCAAGCATCACGCCAGAAGCATGAAAATGCTTTGTCCAGCACAACGCCAAGTTTTCAACTGAACATCCTAAAATGCAGTATGTATTAAGGTACAATTAAATTGTACCTTAATGCAATCGCCTCAATCCAAGAAAAGTCCTCGCCAGGCCTGCATTATTGTGGCGCAGCGTCAGGGAGGTCTGCTCACGGCGCGACAGGCAAGTGCTCTTGGTTGGAAAAAGCAACATCTTCGCTACCACGCTTTCGCTGGCAATTTACGGCGGGTCACTCACGGTTTATATCGCTTTCCCGAGCTCACTCCGTCACCATTTGATGATCTTCTGCGAGCGACCTTGGCGGCAACGGATCGGCGCGGTGTGCCAATCGCCACAATCTCACACGCAAGCGCTCTTATGGTGCACGCCATTGGTGAGTCAATGCC
>CAIWNO010000135.1 GCA_903914045.1 uncultured bacterium
ATCCGCGGATTGCTAGGCTGCACCGCGCTGATCAGCATTGCCATAACGGTTGGCATTATCACCATTCTGCTGCGCGAGACCATTGCGTTTATTCAACTGCCAGAAATTGAACTGACCGACTTTTTGTTTGGCACCACGTGGAGCCCCTTGCTTGGCGCGGAAAAACATTTTGGCATTTGGCCGCTGATTTGCGGAACTTTTCTAGTGTCGATTGTCGCCGCCATGACCGCCATTCCGCTGGGTTTAATCACCGCGATTTACATGAGCGAGTACGCCACCGCTGGAAAGCGCGCCATCTTGAAACCCATCATTGAAATTCTCGCGGGCGTGCCCACGGTGGTCTACGGATTCTTCGCGCTGCTTGTGATCACACCCGCGTTGCAAGGCGCGTGCAACTTTCTTTTTGGCGCGCCGATTTTTTCCGGCTACAACGCGGGCGCCGCTGGCATTGCTGTTGGAATTATGATTCTTCCAATCGTGGCGTCGCTGAGCGAGGACGCCATGCAATCCGTGCCGCGCTCCTTGCGTGAAGGCGCCTACGCGCTGGGCAGCACCAAATTTGATGTCAGCGTGAAAGTGGTCACGCCCGCCGCGCTCAGCGGAATTATGGCCAGTTGCTTTCTTGCCATCACGCGCGCCATTGGCGAGACCATGGTTGTGGCGCTGGCCGCCGGCGGTCTAGCGCACATGACGCTGAACCCAGCCGACCAAGTGCAAACCATGACGGCGTATATGGTGCAAATTTTCCTGGGCGACGCGCCCGCCTTTGGGGTTGAAAATCTTTCCAGTTACGCCGTGGCCATGGTGCTCTTCATGGTGACATTGGTGCTTTCCATTATTGGAAACATTCTGCTGAATCGATACCGCGAGGTGTACGAATGAGCGCAATTTCCATGCGAACCAAGCGAATTGTGAAGAACCGCGCGTTCCTTGCGCTGTGCCTATTCAGCACCAGCGCCACCATTCTTATTTTGGCGCTGCTGATTGTCACCATCATGGTGCAAGGCTCCAACTTCTTGTTCAGCAGCGAGGCGTTAAGCGCCGTGTTTGGCCACGGGGAACTTTCACAAATTCCAAAAATAATCCGCTGGGATTTTCTAACCAACTTTGCCAGCCGCTTTCCAGAGAAGGCCGGCATTTACGCGGCCGTGATTGGCTCGCTGTGGGTGTGCGCCATTTGTGCGCTGCTGGCGTTGCCGCTTGGAATTGGAACGGCGATTTATTTGGAGGAGTTCGCGCCCAAGAATCGCTGGACCGGGTTGATTGATTTCAACATTCGCAACTTGGCCGGCGTGCCCAGCATTGTGTATGGCATTCTTGGCCTGACCGCATTCACGCGCATGTTTGGACTTTTTGGAAGCGACAAAAACAGCGCGCTGTCATTTGGACCCGACAATGCGTGGTGGCACATTCAACTTCCGTTTGGCCAAGGCTTGCTTGCGGGCGGATTAACTTTGATGTTGGTGGTGTTGCCGATTGTGATTATTTCCAGCCGCGAGGCATTGCGCGCCGTGCCTTCCAGTTTGCGCCAAGCCAGCCTTGCCATAGGCGCCACGCCGTGGCAGACCGCTTCAAAAATCACGTTGCCCGCCGCAATTCCAAGCATTTTAACGGGCGCCATTCTTGCCATGAGCCGCGCCATGGGCGAAGCCGCGCCACTTCTTGTGCTTGGCATTCCGGTGTTCATTGCCAACACGCCTGACAATCTCAATGACAATTTCACGGTGCTTCCATTTCAAATTTTCAACTGGGCGGGCCGTCCGCAAGAATCATTCCACCAACTCGCCGCGTCGGCAATTGTGGTGTTGCTTGTTGTGCTCATCTGCTTCAACGGCGTCGCCGTGTATCTTCGACAAAAGCTGCGCAAGCCAATGGCATGACCGAACACAGTTCAATGTTGAATCCAAAATCAAATTCTGTTGTACCTAAAGAAACAAACACCATGCCAGAAACGCGCCCAACTCTTGCACAACCTGCCACCTCGACATTGCCCACGTCGTCGCCTGTCAGCGAACACGTCACCCTTCGTGTGAAAGATTTCAACGCGTGGTACGGCGCCTATCAAGCGCTGCACAACATCACGCTGAACATTCCATCGCAGCGCGTGACTTCGCTGATTGGTCCATCGGGTTGCGGCAAGAGCACGTTCCTGCGCTGGATCAACCGCATGAACGATTTGGTTCCAAACGCGCGCGCCGACGGCGTTATGCAACTGGACAAAGACGATCTACTTGACCGCAACTTTGACGTGGTGGAACTGCGCCGGCGCGTGGGAATGGTTTTTCAAAAACCAAATCCGTTTCCCAAAAGCATTTACGAAAATATTGCGTTTGGACCGCGGCTACACAAGCGTTTTCACCGCAGCGACCTGGACGCGTTGGTGGAGCAAAGCCTGCGCGCCGCCGCCATTTGGGACGAAGTGAAGGACCGCCTTCACAACAGCGCGCTGGGACTTTCCGGCGGTCAGCAACAACGCTTGTGCATTGCGCGCGCCATTGCCGTTGGTCCAGAAGTTCTGCTGATGGACGAACCTTGCTCCGCGCTTGACCCACGCAGTACCGCCAGCGTTGAATCGCTGATCCGCGAGTTGCGCCAAACATTCACCATTGTGGTGGTCACGCACAACATGCAACAAGCCGCGCGCGTAAGCGATCTCACCGCGTTCTTCTTTGAAGGCAAACTCATTGAAGCCGGCGCGACCGACGGAATGTTCACCAACCCCAAGAACAAACAAACGGAGGATTATGTCACCGGCCGCTTTGGATAATTGAACTAGATTTGAATCGAATCATCCAACGCACCGACGCATAAAAATAAAATGGCAGTAGACCTACGAAATGAAATGGTGGATTTGCGCCGCAACTTGCTGGCCATGGGCGCCATGGTGGAGCAACGCGTGACGCGCGTCATTGAAGTGATGATTGACGGCGACTTGCAACTGGCGGAAGTGGTGCGCGCCGGCGACGCCGAAGTTGACCAAATGGAACTTGACCTGGAAGCCACCTGCATGCGCTTGCTTGCGTTGGCGCAACCCGTGGCTGGTGATTTGCGCCTTATTCTTGCCGTCATTCGCATTAGCAACGAGCTGGAGCGCATCGCGGATTTGGCGCGCGGCATTGCCAAAAAACTAATCAAGTTGGGCGCCGCCGATGGCCCACCGCTTCCGCCCGCCATGATTGATCTTGCATTTGCAAGTCGCACCATGCTGAGCGATGTCTTGGCCGCCATGAGCAATGAGGACGCGTCGCTGTGCCGCCAAGTGCGACGCGCCGATCAACGCGTGGACGATTTGCACAAGGAAGTTCTGCAATGGGCGCGCCAAGAAATTCCACGCGACGTTGCTACGTCTGGACAGACCATTGAAATGCTGACCATTGCGCAGCGCTTTGAACGCATCGCCGACATGACCACAAACATTGCGGAGGACGTGATCTTTTTGGTCGAGGGCCGCATTGTGCGCCACACGCCAGATGCGTGAGAACGCTCAGACAACTCGCGCTGCATAAAAGAGTTTGCCACAGGGGCTCAGATAACGCACGCCACGCGAGCCCTGCTTGCATGGTTGCTAAACTCACCCCTTTTGTGGCACCCTCTTTTATTTCGCGGAACTTAATTCATCCGCAACAAAATCACACTTATGTCGGCGGAATCAATTTCGCCGTTGCCGTCCATGTCGCCAATGCCCATGATGGGTTCGGTGTTGATCATGTTCAAAATGATCGACATGTCGCGGTCGTCAATCACGCCGTTAAGGTCAAGGTCGCCGCCGCGCAGTTGGCACATGTCGGCCACGCCGTTGTGATCAAGGTCAATCGCCCCGGCAATGTCGGCGACTGTGTCGGCGTCAGCGATTTTGGAAACGCTGGTGCCATGCACCGGGTGATCGCTTGCAGATACTTGCTCATTTACAAGTGGCCCAACAAATTCAATTGCCACTTCGTTTCTTGCACCCGCCGCATCATCACAAGCAACTTGCGCGTCCGCACGCAGCGCCACAGTTTGCAAGTACAACTCAATGCCCATTGGCGCGGCGGCAACAGTTTCGCCCGCAGCAGTTGTGGATTGTCCAGCGCTTGTGTCATTGCCATTGCCGCCCTTGCGTGCGACTGCGCCGTTACTGGAATTTCCATCCGCGCCCGGCGTAGTTGCGTCGTCTGTAAATCCAGCGGTGTACGTAAACGCGTTTGATCTAGGCACGGATCCACCAAACGCACTTAACGTTGCGCTGATCGATCCAACTGGATGCGCAGGCGTTGTGATTCTGAACGATGTACCAGTGTTGCCTGAAATTGGAACAGAGGTTCCTTCCACAATAAGTTGCGCACCACACAAGTTTGTTCCAGTGATGGTGACAACCGTGCCGCCACGAGATGGTCCAGACGTTGGCGAAATGTTAGTAATCGTTGGCGGGCTTGCCGCATAAGTAAACGCATTTGCTCTGACCAATGATCCGCCTGCGGTGCTAACCGTTGCACTAATACTTCCCATTGGATGCGCGGGCGTGGTGATTTTAAATGATGTCGCGGTGTTGCTTGTAACTGGAACAGAAGTTCCCTCCACAACCACGCTGGCCCCACTTAGGTTGGTACCCGTAATGGTGACAATAGTTCCGCCGCAGGCTGGTCCCGAAATTGGGCTAATAGATGAGATGGTTGGCACCGCCGAAGCAACATAAGTAAATGCGCCGAGCTTGGTCGCGGTTCCACCTGCAGTTGTCACAGCAACGCTCTTGGCGCCCGCTGTTCCAGCTGGTGTTGTAGCCGTAATAGATGTCGCACTTACAACAGCAACGTTTGTCGCCGCAACATTGTTGACAGTCACGCTTGTTGCGCCAGTAAAGTTGGTTCCAGAAATTGTGATTGATGTTCCGCCACTCGTTGGTCCAGACGTTGGGCTGACAGTTGAAATAGTTGGCACCGCAGCTGCCACATAAGTAAACGCGCTTGCCTTGATCACGGTTCCACCCGCAGTTGACACAGCAACGCTCTTGGCGCCAGCAGTTCCGGCTGGTGTTGTAGCCGTAATAGATGTCGCACTTACAACAACAACGCTAGTGGCCGCAACGCCGTTCACAGTGACGCTTGTTGCGCCAGTAAAGTTGGTTCCAGAAATTGTGATTGATGTTCCGCCACTCGTTGGCCCAAAAGTTGGGCTGACAGTTGAGATTGTTGGCACAGCGACAGCCACATAAGTAAACGCGCTGGCCTTGGTCGCAGTTCCACCCGCAGTTGTCACAGCGACGCTCTTGGCGCCAGCAGTTCCGGCGGGTGTTGTAGCTGTAATCAGTGTCGCGCTTGAAACAACAACACTTGTCGCGGCAACTCCGTTGACAGTGACGTTAGTTGCGCCAGTAAAGTTGGTTCCAGAAATGGTGATTGACGTTCCACCACTAGTTGGCCCAGACGTTGGGCTGACAGTTGAAATAGTTGGCACCGCAGCTGCCACATAAGTGAACGCGCTTGCCTTGGTCACGGTTCCGCCCGCGGTTGTCACAGCAACGCTCTTGGCGCCAGCAGTTCCTGCAGGTGTTTTTGCTGTAATAGTTGTCGCACTTACAACAACAACGCTTGTCGCCGCAACGCTATTCACGGTCACGCTTGTTGCGCCAGTAAAGTTAGTTCCAGAAATTGTGATTGCAGTTCCGCCACTCGTTGGTCCAGAAGTTGGGCTGACCGTTGAGATGGTTGGCACCACAGCCGCCACATACGTAAACGCGTTAGCTTTGGTCACGGTTCCGCCCGCAGTTGTCACAGCGACGCTCTTGGCGCCCGCAGTTCCGGCGGGTGTTTTAGCCGTAATAGATGTCGCACTTACAACAGCAACGCTTGTCGCCGCAATGCCGTTCACAGTGACGCTTGTTGCGCCAGTAAAGTTGGTTCCAGTAATTGTGATTGATGTTCCGCCACTCGTTGGCCCAGACGTTGGGCTGACAGTTGAAATAGTTGGCACCGCCGCTGCCACATAAGTAAACGCGCTTGCCTTGGTCGCAGTTCCACCCGCAGTTGTCACAGCGACGCTCTTGGCGCCAGCAGTTCCTGCCGGTGTTCTAGCCGTAATAGATGTCGCACTTACAACAACGACGCTAGTGGCCGCAACGCCGTTGACAGTGACGCTTGTTGCGCCAGTAAAGTTGCTTCCAGAAATTGTGATCGCAGTGCCACCACTTGTTGGTCCAGAAATTGGACTGATGGAAGAAATAGTTGGAGGCGAAACATTGGCAAGTGTCCAACGAAATGCGTGCGACTTACTTTGATCACTTTGATCGGGGCTGCTTGGCTTCCAGCTTTCACCTACCAGAACAGATCCATCCCAATTTGAAATCGACGCGCGAGAATTTGTATCGCCTGGCAAAGCGCCAACGCTCACCATGCCATTTGACTTTGTCCAGCGAAAGGCGTGACCAGCATCTCGGTTTGAGTTAAAACTTGTACCTACACAAACAGTACCTCCAATAGAAGCCCCACCATTTGGTTCTGAATAAGTGTCGCCAGGCAGTACCCCCAGATTCTCCATGCCTGTTGCCTGCGTCCATCGAAAGGCTCGACAATTTGAATCGTCAGTTTCACTAATGCCAAACACAACTCCGTCAATTCCCCAGTAAGCATAGGAATTTGTATCTCCGGGCAATACACCAAGGCTGACTATGCCAGAAGAGGTATATCGAAACGGGCGACTTTCATTTCCATTCGTTGTCGAACAGTCTCCATAAATAATTGAACTATCAAAAATGGGCAATCCATTTACGACAGTAGCTCCGAAGCTATACGCACTAGAATTTGGATAACCACTAACAGTACCAAGCGCTTTCATGCCAGTTGCTTTTGTCCAACGAAAGGCAACTGAAGATCCACTTTCCGTAGAGCAGTTGCCAATGACAGTACCGTCAGTGGCTACTCCTCTGGCTTCTGATTTTGTGTAACCCAGCAATGTGCCTAGGGCTTCTATTCCGTTTGCTTTTGTCCAGCGAAATGCCCGTGTTCCACTTGTTCCTACAACCGTTGCTCCATCTAGTGACATATCGGATGCATACGATGAAGTTTCCCCAGGAAATTGAAGGTCGAACATTCCGGTTGATTGGCTCCAGTAAAACCCAGTATCTCCCCAGTTGCCGATAAGGGCGGATCCATCAGAACTGATCTGATAAATATCGACCCAAGTGTTGCTAGGGAAGTCATCAATTTGAACCATGCCTGTCGCTTGTGTCCAACGAAATACATGTTTTGTACCAGTGCCATTTGAACTAGTACCAAAGACAACTAATCCGTCCATAGTTACTTCATTTGCTTCTGAACTTGTACATCCAGGCAAAGTTCCCAAGGTGACCATGCCGGTCGCCTGCGTCCATCTATACGCTTCGGGATTAACAGGTTGGCCAAACTCGTCCAAAGAAGTCCAAACTTTTCCCACAATAACTGTGGCGTCCATGTTGTGGCTTTCTGCTGTGGAAAAGGAATTTGTTGGGCCGATTGGAGTGAGTGTGCCTTGGGCATTGGCTGCGTGCGTGGCAAACAACATTGCCGCCATTGCGATGGCGGTAAACGCGAAGCGAACAATTTTTTTCACGAGGGTTTGTTTAATCAAGCGCATGAAATCGCGGATAGATTTTATTGAGAAATTCAACGCGCTGTTTGTGGGCGAATAAATTTCATTCAATCGGGTTGACTGAGAATTTTCTATGTGATTCATGTGTCGCAACTCCAGAAATTGCGCCCCGGAATGGGAAGCCCTATCGGGCTTGTAGCGCGTTTCTAGTATGACGCCATGCAACAAACAAAGCAACCAAATTATGCCGCTATTGCAAATTCCATTTAGAAATTTTGTGAAGTTATGGACGCATACAGTCGCTACAGCTAAGAGTTTAATAGTCGGACGTTGCGCAAACTGGTTCGCGCGCAGTTCCTCACACCCACCACGGCTTGGCGGCCTTCTCGTGAATGACGCAATCGTGTAGGAAATTGGCGGCTTTTACGAAGCCTTCTTCGGTGCTCATGAGCGCGTCCTCATGCTCAATGCTAAGCACATGGTCGTAGCCGTAGCGGCGCAACATGGACACGAACGGTTTCCAAAACTCATGGCCGTGGCCCTCGCCGCAGGTGCGAAAATTCCACGCGCGCTCATTCAACTGGCCATACGGACGCGTGTCCAAGTAGCCATTGCGCGGACCTTCATGCGGATCAAGTTGCGTGTCCTTGGCGTGCACATGAAAAAGTAAACCAGCCTCGCCAAGATCGCGCGCGGCAAGAACGGGATCAATGCCCTGCCAAAATAAATGCGATGGATCTAGGTTCACACCCAAGCGGCACTTGCCCTTCACGCCCGACGCCTTCATGGCGGCGCGCGAAAGTTTGATCATGGTGTGCGAGTTGTACACGCAGAAACCTGGATGCGGCTCCAGCGCGGTGCGAACATCAAACTTGGCGCAATACTTCATGGCGCGCGCCCAATACGGAACAAGAACTTTGTTCCATTGATAGTCCAGAATTTG
>CAIWNO010000136.1 GCA_903914045.1 uncultured bacterium
CATTGGCGTGTGCGCCGCCATCACTCCGTGGAATTTTCCGCTGGCCATGTTGGCGCGCAAAGTGGCGCCGGCGCTGGCCGCGGGTTGCGCGCAATTGGTCAAGCCCGCGCCCGAGACTCCGCTTTCAGCGTTGGCGCTGGCTGACATTCTTCTAGAGTGTGGTCTGCCGGCGCACTGTCTACATGTCTTACATGGCGACGCGAAAGCGATCGCGACCACATGGCTTATGGATGGGCGCGTGCGCAAACTCAGTTTCACCGGAAGCACCGAGACTGGCCGCTTGCTGTTGGGCCAATGCGCTCAGGAAATTGTGCGCTGCTCCATGGAACTTGGTGGACACGCGGCCTTCATTGTTCTGGCGGACGCCGATATTGATTTGGCGGTCAACGGCGCGCTGCAAGCCAAGTTTCGTAACGCCGGGCAAACGTGCATTTGTCCAAATCGGTTTCTGGTGCATGAATCCATCGCCAGCGAATTCACCGCGCGCGTGGCAGTGGCGGCGGCGCAACTGAAGATTGGACCGGGCATGGAAACTGATTCGCAAATTGGTCCGCTGATTCATGACGCTGCGGTGGACAAAGTTCGCGCGCATGTTGCCGACGCCTTGAAGCGCGGCGGACACTTGGTCTGCGGCGGGCGCACCAGGGAAATACCCAACTGCCCCGACCGCTTCTACGAACCCACCGTGATTGCCAATTGTGATCCAAGCATGTTGTGCTTTGAGGAAGAAACATTTGGACCGGTGATTCCAATCATGAGCGTGACATCTGAAAATCAAGCCATTGAAATTGCAAATTCGAGTCCGTTTGGATTGGCTGGCTATGTGTTTGGTGGCAACGAGCAGGCCGCGTTGGCTGTGGCGCAGCAATTGCAATGCGGCGTGATTGGCGTGAATGAAGCCGCGCCCAGCAACGCCCGCGCGCCATTTGGCGGCGTGAAATACAGCGGATATGGCCGCGAAGGTGGCGCGTGGGGCTTGATGGAATATGTCACAACCCAATATGTAGCGCTTCGAAGCATGGACACATAAAGACTGGCCTCGCTGTGCGCAAACGGATTCAATACACGATTGGTTCTTGCTGTACGCGCGCACTCCTCGCACAATTTTTCTTGCGGCTTTCTCTAACGCACTGATTGCAATTCTTGCTCTAGATGAGCGCCTTAAAAAATAAAAAAGTCCGACCCATGTCGGACTTTACAAAACAGTTTCCTTTGAATCCTTGAAATAATTTTTCCAAGTTGAGCGGCTCCGTCGAGAACCGCCCAACCTGAGAACTATTTCATACTGGCTTCAGACTGGCTTCCTACTGCCTTGCGAATGTCGCGCACGCAAACTTGTTTGCGCCGCAACCCGAAACCCGCAACGGCATCACATTCACGCCAACCATTGCCTTGCGGACTCACTCGTCGTCGGACTCATCCTTGAGTTTGGCTGGAATTCCATTTGGATTGGCCAAACGCTTCACCATGACGGCCTTGCGAATCTCATCAAGCAACGCTGGGTTCTGGCGCAAGAACAACTTGGCGCCTTCACGGCCTTGACCGAGTCGAGTGGCTCCGTAGCTAAACCAAGAACCGCTCTTATCCACCACTTCATCCGCGGTGGCCATGTCCAGAACATCGCCTGATGTTGAAATGCCCTCATCAAACATGATGTCGAATTCAGCCTCGCGGAATGGCGGCGCAATCTTGTTCTTGACCACTTTGGTCTTGATGCGATTGCCCACAATTCGGTCGCCCTCTTTGATCTGGCCAATGCGGCGAATATCAATGCGCACCGTGGCGTAGAACTTGAGCGCGCGACCGCCGGTGGTTGTTTCTGGGCTGCCAAACATGACGCCAATTTTCTCACGCAACTGATTGATGAACACCACAATGCAATCGCTCTTGGCGATGGCGCCAGTCAACTTGCGCAACGCTTGGCTCATAAGACGCGCCTGCAAACCCATGTGGCTATCGCCCATTTCGCCCTCGATTTCAGCGCGCGGAATAAGCGCCGCCACGGAATCAATGACGACCATGTTCACGGCGTTGGATCGAACCAACATTTCGCAAATTTCAAGCGCCTGCTCGCCGGTGTCTGGTTGAGAAACTAAAATTTCATCCAAGTTCACGCCCAAACGCTTGGCCCACGATGGATCAAGCGCGTGCTCCGCGTCGATGAACGCGGCCACGCCGCCTTCACGTTGCGTGTTGGCGATGGCCGTGAGCGCC
>CAIWNO010000137.1 GCA_903914045.1 uncultured bacterium
ATCTTGAACTCTTCCGCTGATCGTCGTCGTTCAGTGCCGCGGAAGTCTTAACACTTGAACGACATCGGAAGTTTCTGACATGAGCATTCATCCAAGTTTAAAAACCAAGTCCGGCGCATTGAATCAACATCGCAACGTGCTTACGCGCGCGGAGCGAATCGATCGGCTCACCTTAGAGGGACGCTTCGACATTGCGACCAAGTCCGTACTTGGAACAGTGAAGGTTCGATCCATCAAAGCAGCCGTGAGCAAGAAGCCGAAGAAGGAAGCAGTTGCTGGTGCTGAAGGCGCCGCCGCTGGAGCCAAGCCAGCAGCGGGTGCTAAACCTGCAGCGGGTGCCGCCAAGCCAGCCGCTGCCGCAGCTAAACCTGCCGCCAAGAAGTGATCCGTCAAGTTCACGCTGTAGCGAGTTAAACCATGATTGAACGACTTCTATCAGTTCGAAGTCGTTCCATTGATTCTTCGGGCATTCGCAAGGTTTTTGACCTTGGAACGAAAATGCAGGACCCGATTAATCTGTCCATTGGTCAGCCAGATTTTCCCGTGTCTGAGGCCATGAAAGAAGCCGCCATTGCGGCCATTCGTGAAAATAAAAACGGCTACACCGTGACGCAAGGAATTCCGCAATTGCTTGCGGCGGTTCGCCAACGTCTTGAACATGATTTCGGAGCGGGGTGGTCCACCACAAATGAAAATCTTTCCGCCGTCATCACCAGCGGAACCAGTGGTGGAATTCTTTTGGCGTTGATGTCGCTGCTTGATTCTGGCGACGAATTTATTTCGCCCGATCCATATTTTGTCATGTATCCGCAAGTTGGAAAGTTGCTCAGCGCACACTGCGTCTTGTGCGACACCTATCCAGATTTCCGCATGACCGCCGCGCGTGTTGAGCCGCTGATCACTGAGCGCACCAAGGCTGTGTTGTTGAACAGTCCAAGCAATCCATGCGGCACGGTTTTGACGGCTAAGGAAATTGTGGAGCTTGTGCAGTTGTGTGAGCGCCGCGGCGTGCTGCTGATCTCCGATGAAATTTACGATGAGTTCTGTTTCAGCGACGCGCGCGAAAATGGATTGTGCCCGTCGCCGGGCAGAATCAGCAACAATTGCCTGATTATTCGCGGTTTTGGAAAAACCCACGGTTGCACGGGTTGGCGACTTGGTTACGCCGCCGGGCCTACGCCGCTGATTCAAGAAATGGCCAAGTTGCAGCAAAGCACATTTGTGTGCGCGCCGTCGCCGCTGCAATGGGGAGTGGTTCCATCTTTTCAAGAGGACCTGTCCAGCGTGCTAAAGGAATATGAGGGGCGAAGACAAATGGTGCTTGACGCATTTTCTGGCGTGGCCAATGTCACGCGTCCAGGCGGGGCCTTCTACGCGTTTGTTGAAGTGCCGCCACAATTAAATCTAAGCGCGTCGCACTTTGTGGAGCAAGCCATCGCCAAGCGCGTGTTGATTATTCCTGGCTCGGTCTTCAGCCACCGCGACACGCACTTTCGATTAAGTTTCGCCGCGGCGCGCCCCAAACTTGCCGAAGGTCTTGGCATTTTGCGCGAACTCATGAGCACGTGACGCGCGCATGTGCGCTCAATCACTCGCCCGGAATATGCGTGAACGTTCCTGACCAAGGACTACTGGCGGTGCCCAGCAATTTGCGCGCAATTCTGCCTGATTTGTAGCCAAAGTAGCCGGCCTCCAAAGCCAGGCGCATGGCGTGCGCCATGTGAACTGGATCCGCCGCGTGCGCAATGCCAGTGTTCAGCAACACGCCGTCGGCGCCAAGCTCCATGGCCAGAGTGACATCGCTTGGTGTGCCAACGCCCGCGTCAACAATCACTGGATAATCCGCGCGTCCACCATGCGCTGGATTTTTTAACAAGTCAATCAAAATCATAATGGCCTCGCGATTGGCAATGCCGCGGCCGGAACCAATTGGACTTCCAGCGGGCATAACGCTGGTCGCGCCCGCGTCTCGCAATCGCACGGCGGCAATTGGGTCGTCGCTGCTGTAGCACAGAACTTCAAAACCATCTTTCACCAATTCCGCGCACGCTTCAATGGTGCCAACGGGATCAGGCAACAGCGTAGCCTTGTCGCCCAGCACTTCAAGTTTCACCCAGCGCTGTCCCGCATTTCCAAGTTGCTCCAGAAGTTCACGGCCAAGTCGCGCCACGCGCACGGCATCCGCCGCGGTGAAACAGCCAGCGGTATTGGGCAAAATGGTCAATTCATCAAGTGGTAACGCCTCAAGCAGCGAGCGACCTTGCTTGTCATACAAGCGCTCGCGGCGCACGGCCACGGTAATAGCGTCGGCGCGACTGGCCGCAAGCGCAAGGCGCATTTGTTCAACGTCCTTGTATTTTCCAGTGCCAACCACAAGCCGTGAGCGCAGCAAAAAACTTCCAACACGTAGCGGCGGTGGAATCAGATCGTCCATGATTCAGCCGCCTCCAACCAGGGTGACTAGTTCCACGCGGTCACCTTGGCGCAACTGGTGCAGCGCGTGTTTGGATTTGGGAACAAGCTGCTCATTTACTTCAACGGCGCATGGAACGTCGCCACGCCCCAATTGAAAAAGCAAATCAGCGACAGTGTCCACATTGTCAAAATGTGTTTGCGCGCCGTTGACATGGATATCAATTTTCAACATGGTTTCAAATAGTAGTGCAAGTTTGGTGGCTAGACTTGAGGTGTGCGATGGATTCATTTTTCAATTCTGCTGTGCGCGTTGGTCACGCTTGTGGGCTGCAAGAAACCCAAGTTCAACACTCGCACGCCCGAGGACATGTTGGACGCCGCCACCGAAATGGTCACTCAAAATCATGCGGAGTATTTGCCGGGATTGATTGAAATTCCGCCGCGCGATGTCACTTTTGATGACGGCGTGACCGAGGGCAGCGCCATTGCAGAAGTGAAGAGTAAGGCCGGCGACATGTTGGCGCGATTGGTGCGCGTGGCCGGCGTGTTGCGCGAGCGCTTTCCAAAGCAAGTCGACAAGGAAATCAAATCCGTGTTGGGCAAGGGTAAAAAAGCTTCGACACGCGATCTCGCCATCGCCGCTATCGCCAATCCGGCCGCGTGGCTTACAGCGCAACGCGCGTTGATCACCACAACTGATCTTGGCGATGGCACAGCCGCGCTTAGTTTTGACGGTCAACCTATTTTTGCAGGCGCTCTCACGCTTATACAAACGGACAATGGGTGGCGTATTCGATTTCCAGTTGAGCTGGTGCGCTCAAGCAAATATTGGCCCGATTCGCGCGAGGAGTGGGCCGTAGTGGCCAGCATGATGTTGGCGGTGGAGAACGCATTGAAAGATTTTGAGCGCGATCTCAATAGTGGCGCCATTAAAAATCTTGACGCTGCCAGTTCACGTGTTGGTCGCCTTATTGGTGAAAGCGTAGCCGCTCAATCCATCATCTACGCCATGATGAAACGCGATGAAGATGAAGCGCCGGTTGTTGAAGCCGCGCAACAGACTGACACTTCAATTCAAGAGAGTAAAACTGCGCAGTCTGATGAGGGGAAAAAATCCGCTCCAAATTCAAAACCGGCCAAAGTGTCATCGCCATAATGATGGATTTGCCGCGCGTTTATCGAATAAATAAATAGCTTGCCGCCGCCAAAATGGGCAGCAACACGCAGCACGCCCACACAATGTATCCACCAAACGACGGCATATTCACGCCTTCTTTGGCGGCGATGGCGCGCACCATGAGATTGGGTCCATTACCTATGTAAGTCATGGCGCCCATGAACACGGCGCCACATGAAATGGCGGTAAGAAGATCATGCCTCACAAACTCGCCGCCAGTCAGCGGTAAAATTCCCACGCCAACGTGCTGAGGCGTCAGCGTATTGGCCACCTCCAAGAACACCACATACGTTGGCGCATTGTCAAGCACACTTGAAAGCGCGCCCGTGATCCAGAAAAATGAAAGCGGCGAGTTGATTCCAAGTTCGCCGCCATTGGTGCTTAAGACCGCCATTGGAATTTGCATGGCAAGAAAT
Source organism: uncultured bacterium (assembly GCA_903914045.1). Lineage (GTDB taxonomy): Bacteria > Planctomycetota > Phycisphaerae > Phycisphaerales > SM1A02 > SYAC01. Next base: position 4,009 of record CAIWNO010000137.1, read on the forward strand.
AATCCCGAGAAGATGGCGGCGACTTCGCCAATGGGGGTGAACGAAAATCCTTGCAACGTGCGAACGCCCATGGGTGTGGCCATCAGGCTGAAGCCAGTCAACGCAAGTAGGACCGCTTCGCGCAACAAGTTGGGAGCCATGACTCCAAAGAGGGGCAGTGGTTTTCCTGGCGCGATCACAGCCACTGAAATCACCGCAAGCACAAGCAGCATGGCGTTGCTTTGTCCATGTATTGTGATGCGATGATCCTGAGTCAAACTTTCACGGTGCTGGTGGAATCCCTCTTGTTTCCATGCACGCAGATCCATCACATAAAACACCAGTAAAATGGCCGTATTCACAAATAGCCAGGGCTTCCACATGGTCAATGTCCACTCAAATGGAACGCCGCGCAAATAGCCAAGAAACAGCGGTGGGTCGCCAATGGGCAGCAGCAAGCCGCCGCAATTACTCACCACAAAAATAAAGAACACCACAATGGGCGCGCGGCACGAGCGGTGCGAATTGGCTTTAAGCAGCGGACGAATTAACAACATGCTTGCGCCTGTGGTGCCAAGCAGGTTTGCCAACACCGCGCCCGCGGCAAGAATAAGCGTGTTCAATTTTGGAGTTGCCGAGAAGCTGCCTCCAATGGAAATGCCGCCAGCGATCACAAACAAACTGAATAGCAAAATAATAAATGGAACATATTCATCCAGCCCATGCTTTGCCGCGGTCGCCGCGGCCTCCACACTCACTTGGCTGGCCAACCAGGTCAGGGCCGCCAATCCAAGAACGCAACTCACCAACAACTTGCTGCTGTTGCGTTCCCACCAATGTTCGATGGTGGAAATCATTGGGGCAATGGCGATACAGAGCAGCAGTACCGCGAATGGAATGCACCCCACAATCCATGTGGGGCGCGCCGCGACAAGCGCGTACAGATTCTCGGTGTGCGCCGACAGTCCGCGCAAGGCGATCAAGGCCGCAAGCGTGGCCGCGACAATGGCCGCAATAATTGTGAATTTGCCCGCGCTGGCAGAATGAGCCGCATCATGGTTGTGCGTTGTGTTGGGTGATTGGGTGGACATGAAAATGAATTCTTACAGGGCGTTCTAGCCTCATATTTGTATCAACAAGTTCTACCAACAATCATCTGTTTGCGTTATTTGCGTCATAGAAAGTTTTTTTGCGCACGTGTGGTGAATGATGTGCGTGGTTGATTCATTCTTGCAGCGTCCATGGCGCAGATGTCGCGAATGTGTTGCTGAACTTGTCATTTCAAGGCACAATACTTCAATGACATTGCTGTCCATGTGCGCCATTTCATGCGCGTTCATTCTCCAAAGCGCTGGCTTGGCTTTGCCAAACGATCCTGTCGTATTGACAACCAAGTTCGCCATCAGTGGCACCGCGCTTGAAATTGAATTGTTGCCCATCAACATTGCCGCGCACGCCAATGTCTTGCTTGG
>CAIWNO010000138.1 GCA_903914045.1 uncultured bacterium
CAGGGACCGAGTCGGCAATAAAAACCGGCTCGGTCCCTTTTTCTTTCTTAACAACAGCGGAGCCACAGTGGCGCAACCACGCGACTATTACGAACTATTGGGAATCGCAAAAGATGCTTCCACCGAAGACATCAAGCGCGCCTATCGGCGTCAAGCGATGAAGTATCACCCCGACCGCAATCCCGGCGACGCCGCCGCGGAAACGGAATTCAAAGCGTGCGCCGAGGCGTATGAAGTTTTGTGCGACGGCGAGAAGCGCCAGTTGTATGACCGACATGGCCACGCGGGTCTGCGCGGAAATCCGCATCATGATTTTCGTTCCATGCATGTGGAGGATATTTTCTCCATGTTCAACGATATTTTTGGCGGCTCTGGTGGCGGCGGCGGCGCTCGTCAACGCGGCGCGGCGCGTGGCTATGACTTGGAAACCGAAATTGAGCTTGAATTAAAGGAAGTTCTTGATGGTTGCGAACGCGACGTGGAATTCACACGCCAAGATGTGTGCACCGCGTGCGCTGGAAGCGGCGCGCGACCTGGATCATCGCCAGTGTCGTGCCCAACTTGCCAAGGCCGCGGACAAGTGCAGCAGTCCGGACTTGGCGGAATGTTTCGTATGGTCACAACATGCCCCAATTGCCAAGGCGCTGGAAAAATTGTCATTGACAAATGCACGGCGTGCCGCGGCGCGGGTCGTGTGCGCACCAATAAAAAATTGCGCGTGAAGGTGCCCGCTGGTATCGCTGACGGACAAGTGATTCGCGTGGCTGGCGAAGGCGAGCCGCCACGGCGCGAACTGAGTATGGACGGCAGCGGCGTGCGCGGCGACTTGCACGCCGTGGTGCGCGTGAAGGAGCACAAAGATTTCGAGCGCGACGGCGACGACTTGGTCATGGCGCTCACGATTGGATTTTCACGCGCGGCCCTGGGCGGCGTGGTGGAAGTGAAATCTATTGATGGCCCAGTTTCAATTGAAATTCCAAATGGTTCGCAACAAGGCGACACGGTGCGCGTGGACAGCCGCGGCATTCCAAATTTGCGCTCCAAGAAACGCGGCGATTTGGTGGCGGTATTGCTGTTGCAAGTGCCGCACAAACTCACGGATCGCCAGCGACAATTGCTTGAAGAATTTGCCAAGACGGAAAAAATTGAACCACGAAAAGGCGCTTCAAAGAGCGGATTTTGGGACAAAATGAAAGACTTGAAAGATTCCATCACTGGCGGATGATTTGAAGAATGATGTGGTGGATGAATTCATAGTCTCAAACAGAATTGCAACTTCAATAGGAAAAATATGACCAACGAACGAACCAACAATACCAGCGACTCTGAAGCCAACGACGAATTGTCCGAGGGCGCCTTCGCGGTTGAGGTGTTAATCAACAAACTTGAGCGCGAGATTACGGAGTTGAAAGATTCCAGGTTGCGCGCGGTGGCCGACTTGCAGAACACGGCGCGACGTGGCGTGGAGAATGAGGCGCGCGCGCGCACGCAAGGCATGATGGGCGTGGCGCGCGGCGTGATTCCTGTGCTTGATCAATTTGAGTTGGCGCTGGCGCAAAAAGGTTTGACCGCGGAGCAAGCCGCGCAAGGCTTGCAATTATTGCAAAGCGAACTTTGGAAATCGCTGGAGCGCGTGGGTGTTGAACAAATTGAACCCAACATTGGCGACGCGTTTGAACCAGGCAAACATGAGGCGGTCATGCAAAAGTCCGTTGATGGCGTGCAGGCCGGCGCGATCAGCATGAAAATGCAAAACGGATATCGCATTGGAGACACGGTGTTGCGCCCAGCGAAAGTGGCCGTTCAGCCCGCCGCGTGATTGAACGAAGCACCAACGCGCGCCATTCGTACTAAAAATTATTTCACACCATGCCAACCTACGAATACATCTGCGACGCTTGCAACAAGGAATATGAAAAGTTCCAGTCGATTATGTCCAAGCCCGACCGCGTCTGTCCCAGTTGCAAAGCGCGCAAAGTGCGGCGCAAGATTGGCATTGGCTCCGCCGTTATTTTCAAGGGCAGCGGTTTTTATGAAACCGATTATCGCAGCGAGGGCTACACCAAGGCCGCCGAAGCGGATCGACAGTCTGCACAATCGGCTTCGCAAGAAACTTCGGGCGCAAGCGCGGACGCGGGCGATTCCAAAACGACCGCGGCTGGACCGGCGAAATCAGATGGAAAGTCGGATACAAAGTCAGGCGCAACAAGCGGCGCGTCTGGCGCAAGCAGTGATGGAAAATCAAGCGCGTCAACTTCAAATTCAAGCGGCGATTCAAATTCATCCACCAAACGCGGCGCAACTTCGGCCGGCGAATCTGGCGCATCAACTCAGCGCGGAAATTCCACCTCACATGCTGCTGGCGTAAATTCTGCTGGCGCCACAACAGGGTCAAACTCCGCTGCAAATGGCGCAAAATCATCCTCCGCTTCCAACGAAAGTTCATCAAGCAGCGCGCCACGCTCCGCGGCATCAACTAAACAACATATGGCTTCCAAAGCCGTGCACCCTTCACGCGTTGGCCGCGGCAAAGGCAACTTGCGCCGTAAGAAAAAGTGACCACGCTGACAACGCGGCTCGCGATGCCGCTCATAATCGCAACCACACTCATCACGCCCATCACAATTACCACACTCACCACATTCACCACTATGACCCCACTCATAACCACAATCATCATCACACTCAGACCCCTCATCCACAAACCATTTCACAGATAGACTCATCCAATGCCACGTAGATTTACTGACAGAATTATTCAACACTTGTCCCACGACGGCGAACGCGCCCTTGAAGCCGATGTGGTCGCGCACCGCTTGCGCATTGATGACAGCGAGCGCGTGGCGTTTCACAAAGCCGTTACCTTGCTCACCGACGATGGCCGCATTGAACTTGACGCCAAGGGTCGTCTGCGCCTGCCAACACATGAGGATGAAATTTGCGGGCGCCTGTTTGTCACGCAGAAAGGCCACGGTTTTGTGCGGCCCGACCGCATCACACGCGATGGTGATTTATTTCTGCCCGCAGGAAATCTGGGCGACGCCATGAGCGGCGATCGCGTTCGCTGCTCGGTCAGTCGCAAGCAACGCGGATGGACTCCGCCTGTTCGCGGCGGTGCCAGCGATTCTGGCATGACTGGCCGCGTGCTTGAAGTCATCGAGCGCGGTCGCACGCGCTTCACAGGAACTTTGGTGCAAGAAGGCAAGCGTTGGATTGTGCAACCCGACGGCAAAGCGTTTCGCGGCGAGCCCATTATGGTGCGTGATCCGCATGCCAAAGATGCCAAGGCCGGCGACAAAGTCACGCTTGATCTTGTGCGCTTTCCATCCGAAGGCGTGTACGCCGAGGGCGCGATTGTTGAAGTGCTTGGCATTGCCGGTCAGCCCGCGGTTGAAACCGCAGCGGTCATGCACACCTATCAATTGCGCGAGGGCTTCAGTGAAAAAGTTTCCTCGGAAGCCGCGCTTGCCGCAATTTCTTTTGATCAAGAAAGTTCTGGTCCGTGGGACAAAACGGAGCGGCTTGATCTGACAAAAACTTTGACATGGACCATTGATCCACCGGACGCGCGTGATTACGACGACGCCTGCTCCGTCAGTTTCGATCCCACCAACAGCACCTTTGAACTCATGGTGCACATCGCCGATGTCAGCCACTTTGTCGTTCAAGGATCTGAACTTGATCAAGAGGCCGCCGCGCGCGGAAATAGCACGTATTTGCCGCGTCGCGTGGTGCCCATGCTTCCTGAAACGCTTTCCAACGGCGTGTGCAGCTTGCAAGAAGGCGTTCCGCGATTTTGCAAGACTTCCATCATGC
>CAIWNO010000139.1 GCA_903914045.1 uncultured bacterium
CCGTGGCACACCATTCAACCCGCAATGCAAGCGGCGTTGATGGGTGGCGCGGCGCAATTGCTGTTGATGGACCGCGTGCCCGACCACGCGGTGCTGGATGAAACAGTGGAGTGGGCCAAGACCGCGGTGCGCGTTGGCGCCGGTGGAATGGTGAACGCTATTTTGCGCAAGATTGCCGCGCTGCGCGTGGAGAAATTATCCGCGCAGGCCTTTGCGAAATTTCAAACGCCGGAACGCTTCCACCTTCCACTTGAAGATGGCGGCGCGTGGAGTTTGTCGGAGGATGTGTTCGCCAGTTCCGCGCCCGAGCGGTTATCGCAGCAATCAAGCCATCCGATCGATGTGGTCTTGCGCTGGACCAATCGAATGAGCGTGAAAGACGCGCGGCGAATTTGTTTTCATGGACTCACGGATCCGCCGCTTGTTCTGTATGGACTTCCAGCCGACGAACCGGAAACCGCGGCGCACGGCGCGCCGGGCGCGCGCATTTGGAATGGCTCGCACGCGGCGCTGCTTGCGGCGCTGGAAAAATATCCGTTGGCGCGCGTGCAAGATGTTGGCAGCGCGTTGGCGGTTTCGCTTTTGGAAGTATCGGCGCCCAAAATTATTGTTGACGCGTGCGCGGGCCGTGGCACCAAGACATTGCAACTGGCTGCGAAATATCCTGGAGCGCACATTATCGCCAGCGATCCGGATCTTGAAAGACGCACTTCACTTGCTGACGCCGCGCGCCGCGCTGGCTTGGCCGGCTTGAACAATATTCAAGTGGTCACGCCGCAAGACATTGGAAAGTGGTTTGGCAAAGCCGACGTGCTGCTGCTTGACGTGCCTTGCTCCAACAGCGGCGTGTTCGCGCGCAGGCCCGAGGCGAAATATCGTTTTGACTTGAAGATGATGGATCGCTTGATTGTGCTGCAGCGAAAAATTGTGGACGACCACCGACCGTTGCTGGCTGAACATGGAACGCTGCTGTACGCCACATGCAGTTTGGAGCACGAGGAGAATGAACGCATGGCCACTTGGATTTCGCAGCGAATCAAGGCTCCCATGCGCCGCAGTGAGCGCAACATTCCCCAAGGATTGCCCGGTGAAACCCCCACAATGTGGCAGGATGGGGCTTTCGCGGCAATCTTCACAAATCATCAATAATTGTTGACCGAAAATGACTTGCTCTTGGTAGCATTGACCAAATCGCCAGAATTTCCCATGAACGTACTTGAAGTTTTAAATATTGATTGCGTCAAAGTTCCATTGGTTGCCCACGACAAGCGTGGAGTGATTGGCGAGTTGGTGGACGCACTGACAGCGTCTGGCGCCGTGGCTGACGCCGAAGCCGTGAAACAAATTGTTTGGCAACGTGAGGCGCAACGCTCAACTGGTATTGGCGAGGGTCTTGCGCTACCCCACGGAAAAAGTTCAGCGGTGAAACGCATTGCCATGGCTATTGGCAAGCCAGCCCAACCAATGGAGTACGACTCGATCGACAAGAAGCCGGTGCGCTTGATTGTGCTGCTAGTGAGTCCGCCCGAAGCCGTGTCGGAACATATCCAAGCGCTAGGACGAGTGAGCCGCTTGATGACCAATCCAGAGTTCCGTGAAAAATTATATTCGTCTCAAAGCGCCGACGCGCTGTACGGTTTGTTTCGCAAAGCTGAAACCGCGGAGTGACGCATGGCGCGTGACTACTATGAAATTCTTGGGGTTGCGCGCGACGCGACGGCGGATCAAATTCGCAGCGCGCATAGAAAGTTAGCGCGAAAATATCATCCTGATTTGAACAAGGCGGCCAACGCCGCGGC
>CAIWNO010000140.1 GCA_903914045.1 uncultured bacterium
AGGGGCAGTGGTGTAAGTGAACCCGCCCGTTTTGATTGTGTTGCCGCTGGTTGTGGTCAGTGAAACGTCCGCAGGACCATTGATACCTGCGGGTGTCACAGCCGTAATCTTTGTCGCATCAACTTCAACCACACTTGTTGCCGCAGTGCCGCCAATAGTCACGCCTGTGACGCCGGTTAAATTGGTTCCAAAAATGGAAACTTTGGTTCCGCCACCGATTGTTCCATTGGATGGAGCAACGGATGTAATGGTTGGAAGCGCGAGATAAGTGAATCCGCCAGTCTTGGTAGCAGTTCCGCCGGTGGTGGTCAGCACTACATCTTGCGCGCCGGCTGTTCCAATTGGCGTAACTGCGGTGATAGAAGTTGCGCTGACAACAACAACTTGAGTTGCTGCAACGCCGCCAACTTTCAATGTGGCGCCAACAATAAAATTGGTTCCCGTCAAAGTGATCTCTGTGCCACCAAGAGTTGTTCCAGAATTTGGCGAAACACTGTCGATGGTTGGAAGAATCACGCTGGAATAGGTGAATGCGCCAACGGAAGTTGCTATTCCACCAGCAGTGGTCACGGTGACATCCTTGGCTCCAGCTGTGCCTGCGGGCGTCTTTGCAGTAATCGTGGTGGAGTCCACCACCACAATGCTGGTGGCCCCAACGCCGCCAATTTTCACGCTTAGCGCGCCAGTTAAATTGGTTCCTTTAATGGTGACCGCGGTTGCGCCAGCTAAAACACCTGTATTTGGGCTAATGGAGTCAATGGTCGGCAGTGGCGTTCCATAGGTAAATCCGCCTGCTTTGGTCGCCGTGCCAGTGGGGGCGGTCACCACAACATTTTTGGCGCCAGCCGTGCCAGCCGCTGTCACAGCAGTAAGCAATGTTCCGCTTTGATTCACCACAATGTTGGTAGCCAAAAAGCCGCCAATAGAAACACTGCTTGCGCCAGAAAAATTTGTTCCAATGATGTTCAGTGTTGTACCGCCTGTGGTTGGTCCAAAGTTTGGGTCCACTGATGCGATGGTTGGCGGGCTTGTGCTTGTATAAGTGAATGAAATTGTTTCAGAAGTGGACCCGCCACTTGTAGTGACAACAATGGTCTTGGCTCCCACACTGTCGCCAACTGGAGTGCGCGCCGTGATGGTAGTTGTGTTTGCCACCACAACGTTGGTGGCCGCTTTGTCGCCAATAGTTACGGTTGCGCCCTCAATAAAGTTGGTTCCCGTAATGGTAATAGCCGTTCCGCCAGCCAGTGCTCCTGCAGCAGGATCCACACTTTCAATGCTTGGCACTGTGGTGCTGTTGTAGTTGAACGTAATTGTTTCAGTAGTTGAACCGCTGGGAGTGGTCACAACAATTGTTTGCGCGCCGGTTCCTGGTGGAGTGATCGCGGTCATTGTTGTGGCGGAGACCACTGTAAAACTGGCCACAGCAATGCCACCAATTGTCACAGCGGAGGCGCCAGTAAAGTTGGTGCCCGTAATGGTGATCGCTGTGCCGCCGGAAGTTGATCCATTATCTGGAACGACGGAAATGATCGTTGGGGTTGTATCTGGAACTGTTGATGACGCGAATGTCCAAGCAGCTTGTCCTGCATTGACGCCTTCGAAACCAGCATCAAATGTCCATACTTTGCCGCTGGTGGTGTACTTGGTTTGCGCGTCGCTTTTTAAGTTGGCGCTGGAAAGGGTGTACAAAGTTGTTCCACCGGTTTGCGCGGTGGACTTGCCCACAAAATCGCACCACACGGCCATTTTTACTGGGGCGCCAGTGGCTGCAATATCGCTGCATTTCAGCGTGAAACGGCCAAACATAATCATGTGATCCGGGTAGGCGCTGGCGTTGGTTTGAAATGCTGCTTCAGTTGGCGCCGCTTGATACACGCCCGCTCCAACAAAGCCAGTCGCGCTGCTGCCACCGGTGATCACGCCCACATTGGAATTTGGATTCATGAAGTACACGTCTGGGGTAACACTTCCCGTGTTGCCCGCGCCTTGCTCACGCGCGCCAACCGTTAAAAATGAATCCCATGTGTTGTTGCCGGTTCCGCCCGCAGCGCCAGCAGCAGGCAGCCAACTTGTGTTGCTGTGCTGGTAAGCAATTGCAGCGCTATTTTCATATTTGGAAATTTTGGTCACGCCAAAAGTAGAATTATCCGTGGTGGCTTGGCCGTAGAAATTCACCACACGTTCGCCGTTAGAACCAATTCCAACCGCGGAATTAAATTTCAGGTACACGTCCATCACGGAGTAATCAACGCCACCTTCGGTGACAATATAATTTTTGGCGTACAAGCCTTGCGCGCCGGACACGCTGCCCACCAGCGAAGAGGGTTCATTGCCAGTATCGATTGAAGTGTCGAAGGCAATGTCATCGGCGCTGGCGCCCATGTTTAAAAGCATCAATCCCAAATCGCCGCCGTCAATGGTGCCGCTGCCGTCGGTGTCGGTGACTTGAAGTGTTTGAGCGTTGTTGGAATTTGTGCCGGTGAACACGCGCGCTTGAAATGCGCCAGCGCTTTGTTGGGAAGCGGTGACCGCCATGCTTGATTTAAAAATAGTCTGGGCAATGCTGTTGCTGGTTGGAGCCAGCGCGCTGGCGAAAGGCTGCGCGGCGCTGGCAGCGAATGAGCTGGCCAGAGTCAAAGTACAGGTTGCGGAATATTGAATAAAGCGGCTTGTTGAGTGGGTGTTGGTCATAAAAAGTTTCGCAATAAAAGTATTTTGAAGGACAAAACCAAATCGCAATGAAAGATCACAGTATGACGGAAATAGTCTTGTAACGCAACGAAAAAGTGCAGTTATGAGCCAAGGTTGAAACAGGCACAAGACAGCCCAAGAGGCGCGTGGGGCGCGCACTTTCCCTACGCAGTTGGATTGAAAATAGACTCACATTTTAATTTTTAGGGAATAATTTTGGCGCTTCATCGCGCGGTAGTCCCATATTGGCGCAGGGGGTACGTGGCGACTTCAAGGCAAATGCATGCCAGGCATGTGACTGGGCGGTGTGGCGACTTCAAGGCAAATGCATGCCAGGCATGTGACTAGGCGGTGGGAGTGCTGCAAGTGCTGGGACTTCAGGGCAATTGATTCAGAATCATGCCCACATCGGCAGCGTCTAGAACGCCGTTACCGTCCATGTCGCCAATGCCAAACACTGGCTCAAGGCCGATCATGTTTAGCAAGATCGACATGTCGCGTTCGTCAATCATGCCGTTGAGATCAAGATCACCACTGCGCAACTGGCAAATGTCAGCCACGCCGTTGTGATCAAGGTCGATGAACTGCGCGAACGCAGCGTCCTTGGTCGAGTCGGTTTGTGTCGCAGACTCTGTTGAAGTGCTTGCGCTGCTGTTGGTGGTTGAAGCAGAGGAGATGGATGAAACGGATTCGTCAATAGTTTCGGAGCGTGTTGCGATTTGAGAATGTGTTTGTGTTGAATCCGCAGCGCCGTTGGATACACCAGCGAATGCATCACTGTTGATATTGCAATCTGTTGCGGCGTCCGCACGCAGCGCCACTGTTTGCAAATACAACTCAACGCCCATTGGCGCGGCACTTTCAATATCCGCAGTGGTGTTGCCGTTGGTGGTGGAAGTGTTTGCGCCGCTGCCAGAAGCATTTGCATCATTGCCACGGCCACTGGCAATCACATCGCCATTGTCATGGTTGCTGCCCGCGCCATTTGGCGTGCTACCACCATCGAAAGATGTGGTGTACGTAAACGCACCCGACTTGGTCGAGGTTCCGCCCGCGGTGGTCACAGCCACGCTCTTAGCGCCCACGGTTCCAGCGGGCGTCTTAGCGGTAATAGAAGTTGCGCTGACCACCACAACATTCGTGGCAGACGTCGCGCCAATTTTCACGCTGGTTGCGCCCGTTAAATTCGTTCCAGTAATGGTGATCGTGGTGCCACCGGTTGTTGGCCCAGAAGTTGGAGTGACGCTACTGATCGTTGGAAGTAGAACGATGTATGTGAACGCACTTGTCTTGGTGGCGGTTCCACCTGCGGTTGTTACAGCAACACTCTTGGCGCCAGCTGTTCCTGCTGGAGTTCTTGCGGTTACAGAAGTGCTAGACACAACAACAATGTTCGTGGCCGCAATGCCACCAACA
>CAIWNO010000141.1 GCA_903914045.1 uncultured bacterium
GAAAGTTTATATCTGCCAACCCTCTCCGCCTCTGGCTTTGGTGGCTACGTGCAACAGATCGGCTACATCAACACTGAACGCTACAGAAACACCGGTCCACTGGTGCAAGGCTCATTAAATTTGGCTTGGATTTTGGTGGATTTTGGCCGCCGCGACGCAAAAACTGAATCCGCGCGCCGCGCTTTGATGGCGTCCAACTATTCGTTCAACCGCGGCATTCAAAGAGTTATCTTTGAAGTGCAAGACGCCTACTTCAGCGTGGACGCAAAAATTGCGTTGCAAGAAACCGCCGAGCAAAATCTAGAGACCGCGCGCGTGCAACTTGAAGCCGTTGAAGATCGCCTGATTGTTGGATTGGCCACGCGTCCCGAAATGCTGTTGGCCAAACAACAATTTACGCAGGCGCAATTCGCTCTTGAAGCCTCAAGCAGTGCCACCTTTGACGCGCAATCCACATTGGCGCGCCGCGTTGGTTTGTCCGCAGAAACAGAAATTAAAATCACCAGCTTGCAACGCCTAGCCCTTCCCGAAGATATGAGCGAGCAAGTGGATGATTTGATTCGCACCTCAATTCGTGGCCGTCCCGACTTGCTTGCCGCCGTGGAACGCGTGCGTGGCGCCGACGCCGAAATTAAACTTGCGGAGGCGCAGTTCTTGCCCATCGTGAACGTTGGCGGAATGGTTGGACAAACTCGATTTTGGTACGACGGCAACACCTCGTTGGGCGATCCGACCACAAATCAAAATTTCTGGGGCCCCGAGTACTCCGCTGGTTTGAACGGTTCTTGGCTGCTTTTTGATGGTTTTGAGCGCACCAATGCCGTGCGTCAAGCGCGCGCGGACCGCGCCGTGGCCGCGGCCGATCTTGAAAAGATGCGCCTTGAAGCCACGAGCGAAGTGTGGGATTCCTACTTTGTGCATCTTGCGGCTATTAAGCAATTTGCGTTCGGCGAGTCACTGCTCAAAGCCAGCCAAGATTCCTACGACTCCGTGTTCGAGTCCTATGTGAATGGTTTGAGCAATATCAACAATGTGCTGACCGCGGAATCAGCGCTGTTCACCGCGCGCTCCACACTTATTCGCACGCGCGCGGAATTGCTGGCATCAGCCGCCAAACTTGCCTTTGCCGTGGGCTCACCAGAGGACACGTCGCGATGGACCCGCAAGGCGAAAATGGTTTCCAAATCTGAAGCCACGCCAAGCGAATAAATTGCGCTTGTCACAAACGTACTCCGTGCAAATCAATTTCATAACTTGATTGTGGTTCTGCCCGCCTACGCCAGCCACATAAAAAATATCCACTTCAATTTCCTCGCCATTTCAATTAATCCCCCGCTCTTTCACGCTCGATTCTTTGTCCGTGATTGCGTACCCTTACGCCATGAACGCAACCCTTCTGCAAAGCGCATTTGAACAATCACTTCCCTACGACCGCTATTTAGAAACTGATCCCGGCCGCGCCGGCGCGTGGCGCAGCGTGGAAAAAAGTGTGCGGCTCACCAGCGAGCAAGAAACACTTTTGAAATCTTTCGTGCGCCACATGCCCGTGCTTGTTGTCAGCGGCGTGTGGTGCGGCGACTGCGCGCAGCAAGGCCCAATGCTGCACGCCATTGCCAAAGCATGTCCGCACATTGATTTGCGCTGGATCGATCGCGACGCGCGTCCGGATTTTACCGAGCACACCAAAGTGTGCGGCGGCGCGCGCGTTCCCGTGGTGGTATGGATGGCCGAAGATTTTGAATTTGTCTCCATGCTTGGCGATCGCACGCTCAGCCGCTACCGCTCCATCGCGCGCAAGCAACTTGGTTTCTCTTGTCCCGTGCCGGGCGTTGCGCTTCCCGCGGATGAAGGCGCGGAAACCCAGCAAGAGTGGCTGAATGAATTTGAACGCGTGCAACTTCTGCTGCGGCTTTCAGGTCGATTGCGCCAAAAACACGGCGATTAATTGACAACGCTCAATGTCACGCCGCAAAAATACCGCGATTGATTGCCAACGCTCAATGTCACACGGCTAAAAAAATCGCGATTGATTCTCGTGCCTGTGATCCAATGTCGTTTGCGCCAAAACACCGCGATTGATTCGCGCGCCCGTGATTCAAACTGCTTGCAAAGCAAAACCAAATCTCACCGCGCTCTTGCTCGCGTTTCTTTGCGCCCCGAAAAACTACATTTCAATTTAAGAAATCGCGCGCCACGGAGCGGCAACATCATGCTCCGCAAGTTTCCAACACGCCTCAAGCATGTCGCGCAAGCCTTCGCCCGTTGCGCCGCTGACCACCACGCGACGCGCCGCGGGGACGCGCAATGCGTTGCACATTTTCATAACTTTCTTGGCGCGCTCCGACTCTGGAATTAAATCCACTTTGTTCAACACCAACAACTCGGGCTTTGAACCAAGTTCGGCACTGAACACCGCAAGCTCATTGCGGATCAACTCCACATTCGCAATCGGATCAGAACCATCATCGGGAACCATGTCCACCAAATGCAAGATCACGCGCGTGCGCTCATTGTGGCGCAGAAATTCATATCCCAAACCCGCGCCTTCGGATGCGCGCTCTATCAAACCAGGCAAATCCGCGAACACCA
>CAIWNO010000142.1 GCA_903914045.1 uncultured bacterium
CCATTGGTGGAGGCCAACTTGGCCGATGTGCGCGCGCGCGTTCGTGAAACCAAGGCGGACTTTGGCGTGTGCTTTGACGGCGACGCGGATCGCTGCATGGTGATTGATGAATTGGGCGAGCCGATTGGCTGCGATCTTTTGCTAGCCGTCATGTTGAAGGAATTTCTTGCGCAACAAACGGGCGCCAGCGTGGTGTACGACTTGCGTTCCAGTCGCAGCGTTGCCGAGGCCATTCGCGAGGCGGGCGGCATTGCGGTGGAAAGCCGCGTGGGCCACGTCTTTATGAAGGCCAAACTTGCGGAGGTTCACGCGCCAGTTGGCGGCGAACTGAGCGGACACTTTTATTTCCAGGACATGTTCGCCACGGATTCCGGCGCGCGCGCATTTATTTCCGTCATCAACGCGCTGGTGGATGGCGGCGGCAAAACGCTTTCACAATTGGTGAAGCCATTTCGCCGCTACGCGCAAAGTGGCGAGATTAATTTTGAGAATGAAAATAAACTGGACGCCATTGCCGCGCTGCGTGCCGCCTATCCAAAGGCCAAGACACACGAACTTGACGGTTTAAGTTTGGACGCGGGCGAGTGGTGGTGCAATGTGCGCATGAGCAACACCGAGCCGCTGTTGCGATTGAATTTGGAGGCCAAGGACCAAGCCACCGTTGACGCGGTGGTTGCAAAGTTGAGTCCGCTGCTTGGCCATCGCGTGGCGCATTAAGTGAAACGCGGTTCCGTGCACAACACGGAAGCAACCGCGTGTGAGATGAATTTGAATTGGCGATGCACGGCGTATCCGCAAGCGCGTGCGTGCGGAGTGGCAGCCGCACGTGTCGCTGATGTGGGAATGAACTATATTGATCATGGATTGATCAATGCCTGAAGGAACCCCGCACCAATGAATCTTTCCGAATTTCTAGGTCGCCATGGACTTGAGTCCAACCCCTTCGCCGCCGAGGAGGCCGCGCAAGATCCAGTGTTGACGCAGTCCGCTGACGCATGCCGCCACCCCGACTTTGGAAAAATATTCGGCGAGCCCACGCATCCATCGCCCGCGATTGTTTTTGGCGAGCGCGGCGCTGGTAAAACGGCGTTGCGTTTGCAAATGGAGTCGGCCTACCGCGCCTACAACAAAGAGCAATCTGACAACCGCGTGTTGGTGATTGGCCACGACAATTTCGACGCCATGATTGGTCGCATCGCGCGCCATGAGCGGTTGAAGAATCAATCCGCCGCACTGGACTCCATCACGCTTAGCGACCATGTGGACATTGTGCTGCACGGAATTGTTCCGCAACTGGTGGACCAATTGTTGGGCGTGAGTGATCGCGCGCCGCTGCAGGTTGGAAACTTTCGCAAGCAATTGCGCAAGGCGCCCACGCTTGTTCGCCGTGAAATGTTGCTGTTGCAAATGGCGTATGACCACACGCCCATCGCCGCCAAGCGCACGCGCCAGTTGAAGTCCGCGCTTGGTCTTGGTGGCTCAAGTGGCAGCAAGGCCGCGGCCAATTGGTCCATGGCCTTTGCGGTTTTTGCCTTGGTGATTGCGGGAATAAGTGTGGTGCAGGAACCCAAGCGCGCGTTGCTTGCGTTGGCGGCGTTGTTGGCCGCGGGTTCATTCGTCATGGGTTGGTCCTGGCTTCGTTGTCAAACTCGCGTGGGCATTATTGCTCGTGGAATGCACCGCGGCATTCGCTGCGTCAATCGTTCACCGGCCAGCTTTCGTGAAAGTTTGCACCACATTGAAATCAATATTGGTTCGGCCAGCATGCCAACCGACCGTGGCGATGATTCGCGCTTTGCCATGCTTGACCGATTGTTGGCGGTGTTGCGCGTGGTGGACTACGCCTGCGTGGCTATTTTAGTGGACCGTGTCGATGAGCCGACCACGGTGGCGGGCGATGTGGACCACATGCGCAGTTTGGTGGTTCCGCTTCTTTCAAGCCGATTCTTGCAGCATCGCGGCTTGGCGGTGAAGTTGCTGTTGCCCGCTGAACTTGGCGACTTGTTCAACCGCGAGGATGGCGCGTTCTTTCGCGCCGCGCGCATGGACAAGCAAAATACGGTTGAGCGATTGCGCTGGTCCGGTTCCATGCTCGCCAAAATGTGCGACGCCAGAATTCGCGCGGTGTCCAAACGTCCAGCCTCCGCGGTGCCAATAGAAAGTTTGTTTGACGCCAATGTTGGACGCGCAAAAATAGAAGAGGCCCTCGCGGGCTGCGCAAATCCACGTGAATGCTGCCGCATGGTGTACGCCATGTTGCAAGAACACATGGCGCACTCCGAGGCGGATGCGAAAACAATTTCAAACGCCACGTTCGATCTTGTGCGTCAACGTAATCAAGTGCGCGCCATTAAGCGTTAAAAACAGATGGTCCACGCACTCCTTTGCTAGGGGTGCATGTCTGTTGCTCGATCAAGGAACATGAATAAAAAAACACCAAGCCGCTTTCAGCGCGGCTTGGTGAGTATTTATAATTTTATTGCATTGCACCAATGCTTACTTTGGTGCCGATGGACCCTTCTTGGCGGCGTCTGGATTTTCACCCTCTTTGACGGTCATGCCCGCTGCTTTCAGTTGCACCTTGCTGGAGGTGTCAACCTTGCGCGGCGTGATGGCTTGCTTGCCAGGAGTCGCGCCACCACTGTTGCCGCATGCGGCAAGCGAAAGGATCATGAGAGTTGAAATGCCAAGAACGATTTTTTTCATAAGAGGTCTCCGTTTGTTTGAAGTGCGAAAAGTGCCAAGGTTGTCAACAACGTTCAATATCATACTAGACAAATTTAAATTCAAAGGCGAGTGGGTCAATTCTTTTTATTCAGGTTTGAGCGGGGCAAGACGCGATTCAGGAATCATCCATCTCCATTGGGTGTGATAGGTCTCGTCATTATCCGCAACACCCACGTTTACGGTTCGGGTGGATTGTGGAAGTTCCACCTCCAGCCACCAGCCAGCGGCGCCGTTTAATTTTCCCATGCGCGTCACGGTTTGTAAGTTGCTTCTGCTGTTGGCGCTCCATGGCGAGAAGGGCTCGATGAAGAACCACGCATCGCCTTGGTCGTCGCTCCAGCGAATTTCAACCGCGTCCGCCGAGGGGTTTTTGCGGCGATTGGCCACATCGCGTGTGTCGTTGGCGTAGCCGCTTTCAGTTTGATCGGGAACTTCAATGCGGACCACAATGGGTTGATTGTTGTTGGCCTTGGGTCGCATGAAACGAACTGTCGGATCACTTTCAAGTGTGTCGTAAGGAGAAGGTTTCCAAGATGAAATGCCCAATGGTGGAGGGGTGTTTTTGCCGTCACTGGAATATTTCGCGGCGCGGTCAATATCGGGACGCAACCAGACAAAAATGGGAACCATGCGCTCCTTGGTGTCCTTCATTTTTATCACGCACTCAATAGTTGGCGGCTGAGTGGCATCTTTGGTTGCGACGCATTTAAATTTCAACGGAATGTCAACGCTTCCTTTGGCGGGAACCACAATGCTGGCTGGCACTTCAAGTGTCCATGGCGTATTGGCGTCGCTTGTGAATGGATTGAACGCGTCGATCGCGGTGCGGCTCACAAATTGTTCGCCCTCCACAATCCACGCGCTTGGGTCGCGCGCTATGGAAACAGACATAGAAATAGTTCGATCGATTGGATTTTTCACCTTGAGCGTCATCACGCCACTGACGGTCGTCTTTGAAAGCCAGGCGTCGGGCAACACGCCCTCAAGCGAAAGGCAACCCGGATTTTCACGCAGCGCAAACACGCAATCTTGATCCTCGCGCACAACAAAATCCTCTGGCAGCGTCATGCCAACGGGCTGGTGAAAAATATCCAGCGCGCCATCTGCGTCAAGTTGCACAAAGGTGAGATGTTGCAACTGGCCAGCCAAAGGATGTTGATCAATGGCGCCGCCACATGTTCCAACCACTAAATATTTCACGCCATCTTTGTCAGGATCGGATTGCAAACTATGCAAATGTCCGGCAATGACCGCCGCCACTTTGGCCTTGACCAACAGCGGATGAATGCGCTCGAACCATTTCACACTGTCGTAGCGCCACAGTGGACGATGCATCAAGATGATGATGGGTTTGGCGCGCGCCGCCGCGCGATCAAGTGACGTTTGCAGCCAATTCAATTGGCCATCGTTCACTTGCATCTTGCTGTCGCCAAGACCCTCGTCGGAGAACATGACAATGACGCTGGCACCCTCAAGCTCCGCCATGTATTGCAACGGACCAAATCGTTGCAGGTATAAATCAGCGAAGGTTCGATCGCCAGGAACACGGGAGCCACTGATGACATCGTGATTGCCGGGCACGGGCAAGAAGGGCGCGTTTATTTTTTCAGTGATGGATTTGTACACGGCAACTTCTTTTTCCCATGTCGCGGGATCGCGCGTGTAGCCCTGCACCATGTCGCCCACGGTGAAGACGGCGTCGGGACGAATGCGATTCAGGTCGCGCACCGCGGCTTGCAAATAGGGCAAGCCCCAATCGCGTCCAGTGGTGCGATCAGGCAGCAGCGCGATGCGGAATGTGCGTTCTGGAATTGCAACCGGAACCACTTGCTGATCTATATATGGTTTGCCTTCACGGATAAATGGCGGCGGCGTGGTGGCGCGCGCGGCGGGCAATGTCAGAGTGAGCGCGGCGCTTGCCATGGCGATGAGGGTGGACGCACGCAACAAGAATTCGTTTCGCATGGCGAGATTTGTACCCACATTTTGTGTGCAAGGCGTTTGCAATCTGGCGCATGCAGGCCGTGGCGATTTAGATGTTCGGCGCATCGCTGGCAAGCGAGCGCAGGTATAGCCAGGAAAATAAACCCGTGTCGTGGCCATCGCTAAAGCGAATTCGCAACGCGTAATTGCCCACCAATTCCGCCGTCAACGCGGTCAATGGCTCCGCGCTTGAGTGCTTGAGAATGTGCAGCGGATTGCTGGACTGCGACTCGCGTTCCTGGCGCGCGTCGGCGCTTTGACTCATGCGCCGCAGCGTGACAATGTCAATGAATCCCGTGCTGCCGTCGCGCCACGTCACGCGTAGGCCCCGTGACTTTTCCAAGTGCAAAGCCTGCGGCGGCGGCTCAGTAGGTTCGTTGGGCGAATTCATGGGCGCGCATGGTAGATGATTTTGCGCAAGGATTCGCGCGTCACCGTGGCGCGCCAAAAAACAATCAACACGTCAGCATCATTGATCAATCCGCGCCTCTATGATGAACGCATGCATCAACGCGATCACCCAGCCGATCTTCTTGAGTCGTGGATAAAGCGCCGCGGCGCGCCGGTGTGCGTTGGCATGGACCCGGTGATGGAGCGGCTTCCACAAGTATTTCAGCGGCTTGATCCAGCGCAGGCGTTCACGCAGTGGGGGCGTGAATTTCTTGACGCCATAGAGCCGCATGTGCCCGCGGTGAAATTTCAGTCGGCGTGCTTTGAGCGCCATGGCGTTGCGGGCATGGCGGCGCTGGCAACATTGTTGACGCATGCGCATGGAA
>CAIWNO010000143.1 GCA_903914045.1 uncultured bacterium
CAAGAACATTTGCCGTTGAAGCGCATTTCAATCGGACACGCGTCGGCGCTACCATGAATTGGTGGATCCACTTGAGCAACGACTTCAGAAACTAAGCGCCTGGCGCGCGTGGCGAGAGCCCGACCGATCCATCAATAAAGATGTTTCCATATTTGCCAAGCAGTTTGTACGCACGGAAAAATCCATTGGCGCGGCAAGCGACGCGTGGATGCAGCTTGCGCCGCTGGCGCTGCAAAAAGTGGCGGCGGTTGAATCTATGCGCGCTGGAACACTGACGCTGTTGGTGGAAAGTTCCGCGGCCGCATTTGAAGTGGACCGCGCTCTTCGTGGTGGCCTGGAGAATGATTTAAAAAATGTTGTGGATGGATTATTGCGCATTCGCACGCGGCTTGGAAAGTTTCAAGACGACTCAAAGCCGCGCGGCTAGTGTTGCGACGCCCCAAATAAATTCTCTGGAATCTGCCGCGCCTTGCCCTCGCGGTCAATACAGGCAAGTGTGGTGGACGCGCTGCACAACAATTCATCGCCGCGAAACAATTCATAGGTGTGCTCAATCTTGACGTGGCCAACATCGGTCATGGTGGTTTCCAGACGCACTTCATCGTCATACTTGGCGGGCTTTTTGTAACTGACTTGCAGGCGAACAATGGCCAAGAATGCGCCGGCTTCTTCCATTTCACGGTAGGTTTTTCCAGTGGAGCGCAGCAATTCCGTGCGCCCCATTTCAAACCAAATTGGATACACCGTGTGGTGCACCACACCCATTGGGTCGCATTCGCAATATCGCACACGCACAGTTAGAGAGCCTTTCATGTGAGCAAGGTAGCGATTGTTTGTTCAACCCGACGCGCAATTTTTATTCAACCGCGGGATACACCGCCAACCGAATATTTTTTACTTGCCCACGCAAAATCTAGAAAAGATGCGGCCAAGAATGTCGTCTGGCGTCATGCGGCCCGCAATTCCGCCAAGATTTTCCAGCGCGCTGTGCATGGCGCTGGCGACCAATTCAGGCGTTGACAAGTGGCGGCGCGTTTCATCGGCCACGGCCGCCGCAAGCGCTTGTTGTATATCAATCACTGACGCCGCCAACAGTGCGCGATGCCGTTGCGCAAGCGCCATGCCTTCGCCCGTGTTGGAAATTCCGCTGCTGGACAGCGCCGCGGAAACAGCATGGGCAAGTTCTTTCAAACCAACTTTATTTTTTGCGCTGGTGTGAACCACATTTGTAGCGTTATTCAAATGGCTTTCGCCCCCTGCACGCGCGGCGCCGGGATCATTGCGATTGTTGGACGCGTTGTGCTGAGCGCGCGTTGACTCCGCGCCCAATAAATCACATTTGGTCACCACAATAATTTCATTCGCCGCCGCAACAGGCGCTTCACCCGCGTCCGCCGCATGACAGCGCAAAATAAGTGTGGCGTGTTGAACGGCTTTCAATCGCGCTTCTTGACCCAGTTGATCAAGCAACACAAGTTCGTGCGCGACATCGCCCATGAATCCGGGCGAATCAACCAACAACACTTCCGCATGGCCACCCGCAACATCAATGGTCCACGGTTCCACTAATGCGTCGCGCGTTGTGCCCGCTTGATTGGTCACAACCGCGCGTTCTTGTTGCAACAGAGCGTTCATAAGGGCGCTCTTTCCGGCGTTTGTGTTTCCGGCAAGCACCACCCACGGCGCCGCTTCAAGTTGCTCCATGGCAATGTTGCTATTTAAAATATCGTTCAACTGCTGCAAGGCCGCGCGCAATCCCGCACACAACACCGCGGGCGAAATAGCGACCACATCTTCTTGATCAGTGAAATCAATTCCGGCCTCCACCAACGCCAACATGTCGGCAAGCGCCTCTAACAATCGCGCGGCAATGTTTCCAAGCGTGCCCTTGCGCAACTGCTCCGCGGCGCGCAGCTCCGCGTCGGTGCGCGCGGAAATAGTGGCGGCCACGCCCTCCACTTGTTCAAGCGTTAACTTGCCGCTTAAAAATGCGCGCAAAGAATATTCACCTGGCCCGGCGCGTCGAACGTTCTTGTTGGCGCGCGCAATGTCCGTCACGATCATTTCCACAAGATGTGGATTTCCGGGCACAAGCAATTCAAATGAATCCTCACCCGTGTATGAATTTGGTCCCGGCATCACAATGACAAGCGCGGGCAATTCACCAAACGTAAAGAACAATGTTGTGCAAAATATTCCGCGACCGCGCGCCTGTTGCCCCCGTTCAATCTTGCTTAAAATGTCAAGCGCCCCGATTCCAGAAACGCGAATCACCGCGCGGGTGGATCGACCGATCGGAGTCGACACGGCCACAATCACATCATTCAGTTGCCACTGTTCATTTTGGTTTCCTGCGAAAGTTGTTGTGTTTTTCATACAAGTCAACCTCGTACTTCAACGGTGAATTTGCGCTGGACACCCGCTCAACATACGCCGCCCACTCGCTGGGTCAACACACAACTTGTGTCTGCCAACAACACCATGCCCACGCCATACCGCGCAACTCACTCGCGATCTTTGAATTTCTTTTGTGGTTCACGCTTGCTGCGCGCGCGCTCCATGGCCTTCTCATAGAAGCGCCCAATGCGATCCTGCTTGGCTGGATCGCGCGGCTTGGGCGTGAAATCCATCTTGTCCATTTGCGCGCGAATGCGTCGGCCTTCAAAAATTCCAATCGTGGTGCTGGTCATGATGTACAACGTCAAGCCGCACGGCGCGTTGTACAGCATGACTGGAAACAACACCACCGTCATCCACTTCATCATCTTTTGTTG
The DNA here is from genome assembly GCA_903914045.1 of uncultured bacterium. Taxonomy (GTDB): domain Bacteria; phylum Planctomycetota; class Phycisphaerae; order Phycisphaerales; family SM1A02; genus SYAC01. The sequence goes on from CAIWNO010000143.1 coordinate 2,775, forward strand.
CTGCAATTGCTCCGCGGTCATGGACGCGTTTGGCGGCGGCGTCATGTATTTCTGTTGCAGGAAGAAAAGTCCACCCATTAAAATTGGAATGAGATTGATGGACGAAAATTCAAATGGCCACTTGATCAGCGGCGTTGAGAAGCGAATGAAATGATCAGCGGAACTGAGATCGCCCAAAAATTGCCAGCCACCAAAATTCTGAAACACGCCAAAGAAAGCTGGTTGCTGCCGCAGCGCGAACGCAAAATACAACACGGCGTACAGCGCGATCCAAATTGGTGTCTGCAAGAATGTCGGCAACATTCCGCCCACGCAACCCACGGGATTGATTCCCTTCTCGCGATACAAACGCATTTGCTCGGCCTGTAATTTTTTAGTGTCACCGGGGTAGCGCTTCTGCAACGCTTCAAGTTCCGGCTTAATCGAAGCCATTCCGCGCGTCACCTTGGTCATTGAAATCTGGCTGCGCTTGGTGATGGGGTGCAGAAAGAATCGCACCACCATGACCAACACCATAATGGCGATGGCCCAATCAAACACAACATAGTCATGCAGGAACGTGAGCATGATCACGATCAAGTCAGCAAGCCAGCTGAATGTGCAGAAACTGCAGCAGCCGCCCATGAGATATTCAATCAGACCATCCATGCGCAACGCTTGGTATGGCTCCGTAACACCGAGCACTTTGGGACTGAGTGGTCCCGCGTAAATACCCATGTCAAAGCGCGCCGTTGCGCCGGCCGCCAACTGTGTTTGCGTGCTGTGAAGTTCACACACCACTGTTTGAATTGTGCCGGGGTCGGCAAGCGCGAACACGCTTTCCACCGCGCTCATATTTTTTGAGTTGTCTTGTGGTGGCGCAAACGGCGCGTGCACGGCAAGCGCAAAGTATCGATTGGTTGTGCCGTACCAACTCAGTTCAAACCCCTGCGCCATTTGATCTGGCTGCGGCCACAGTTGCGGCGTTCCAGCAGTAATTTTTTTCAACGCTTCCGAGCGCTCAAACTTTGCGCCGTGCACCACCACATTGGCGCGGCTTGGATCGCGCTGGGCGTTGTACAAGTAGCCAAACTGAAAACGGCGAATGTCCATCATGCCGCTTTGATCCACTGACAAATCGCCGGGACCATATTGAATCCAGCGAATTGAGTGCGCGTCTGGCGAAACATTTTGCACTGTTTGCCGCAAATTGAGGTCGTAAGAATTTTCTGCCAACGTGAATTGCCGCGTAACGCGCAATAATACGTTTCCATTTTCGCCAACCACTTCGGTTTCAAACACGCCGGGAGATCGCTCAGCCCACACTGGTCCATACAAACTTGCGGTGCTTCCATCTATCTCCACGCCGCGCGCGCTAAACAGCGGCACTTGATAGCCCTGCAATGTTTGAACGGTTTGCAATTCATATCGATGGGAACCGTCGGGCAAAGCGGGTAACACGGTTTCACCGCGGGCAAGCGCTACTTGATATCGGCGCGACTCCTGCGCGGACACCGCGTCGTTCCAAAAGTCGCTGAAAATAATTCGTGAAAATCCAGCGCTGATTGGTGAGAACTGAATTTGAAATTTGAATTTTGTTGGATCAAGCGAACCCAACAACACTGGATTTGTTGGAGCAGTGGTTCCCGATGGCAACCGCACCGTAAACTTTTGGGTTGTAACCGCGGTTGTCGCTGCGGTTGCCGTAGCGTCGGAAACATTGCTAGCCGTTGAGCTGGAAGAGACCGCGTTATTTGTGTTTGTTGTCGCGGCGCCAGCGCTTGCGTTGGCGACACGAGACGTGGTCGATGTTGCCGCCAAGGAACCAGCCGTATCTTTAGATACCTGCGCGGCCACTGGTGACACAGGATCAATGCCGCCATTTTTCTTAGCGCCTGGTCCCCAAATAGCCGTCGCAATGACGCCCGCCGTCGCTAAAAATGCTGCAATTGTGATTGGCCAGCGTGATTTTTTTCTTGGCTCGCTCAAATTTCAACACCCTTCTAACAATCGATCGCCCAACCAATTTGAAAGCGCGTCAATGGCATGTATTTTATCAACCACTGGTTGAATTGGGTATTCAATCCTGTAAAAGTGAACACACTCGGGCGTGTTTTCATCCTTCATTTCCAATATTGAATATGAGGCAAGCGGAATGCGATCTCGCGGTTGTCCAACCGATCCCGGATTCACAATCACTTTTTGGCCACGAACAAATTGATACACAGAATTAAATTCAACTGGTTTTAAAAATTCATTATCGCTTGTGAAAATTCCAGGGACATGCGTATGTCCAACCAAACATATGTTTTCAAAGCGTTCAAAAATGGCGTTTATTTTTAACGGCGCGCCGTGCGCATCTTCTGGAAAAATATATTCATTGATTGGACGACGCGGCGAACCGTGCACGCATAAAAATGAACCCATTGACACGCGAACTCGTAGCTTGCCAAGAAACTCCCATCGCTTGGTCGCGCCCTCGCGATCGCGCTTGGATTCATTTTCAAATTGTTCGCGGGTCCAATAGGCGGCCTCTTCGGCGGCCTTGTTGAAATTGGTGGGTTCATAAATCACTGCAAAGTCATGATTGCCCATTAAACTCCACTTGCACCTGCTGGCCACTAGGTCAACGCACGCAACCGGATCTGGTCCGTAGCCAATAATGTCTCCAAGGGAAATAATTCCATCAACACCCTTGCTGTCAATATCCGCAAGCACTGTTTGCAGTGCCTCAAGATTGCCGTGAATATCGCTAATGATTGCTATTCGCATATGGTTTCCAAGGGGATCGAATGTTAGGGCTTGGGTGCAAATGCGTCAAAAACACTTTCTATTTTATGCGATTTGCCGCGGAAATAGTGACATTAGGATTTGTCCGCCCTGGACTGAGCCATTTTTTTCACGGTTTGAATGAGCACGTCTCGCTCAATTGGCTTGGTTACATAATCATCGCAACCCGCCTGCGTGCAACGCTCGCGGTCGCCCCGCATGGCGTGCGCAGTAATTGCCACAATAGGTCCGCGCCAGCCAAGTTCTCGCAACTTGGCGGTCGCTTCGTATCCATCCATTATTGGCATTTGCATGTCCATTAAAATAACCTCGGGCGCGTGCGATTGTCGTTGCGCGGCAATCGCTAATTCAACGGCCTCGCGTCCGTTGTTGGCCACAATCACCTTCATGCCCGCGCGCGAAAGGTGGTGAACAATTAATCGCTGATTATCCTCGCCATCCTCCGCCAAAAGCACCGTGATTTGCGTGGCTGGCAAGATTTGATTGTTGGTGGAATCTGTAATTTTTAATTTTGATTCCGCATTCTCGTGTGGTTGTTTAGGCAACACGGAAACCATGTCATTCATGCTTGCGTTTCCAATTCCAACCTCAACCGTGAACACGCTTCCAAGACCAACCTCGCTGCTACTTGTAATGTCGCCACCAAGCATGCGCGACAAACGCCTGCTAATAGTTAACCCAAGACCGGTTCCACCAAATCGGCGCGTAGTTGAAATGTCCGCCTGCGTGAATGGATGAAACAATTTATTTCTTTGCGCGTCGTCAATTCCAATTCCTGTGTCCAACACCTGCACCCGAAGGCGAATTGCGGCCGGCGGTGTGTCGCTTATGTCTTGATCAACGCGGGGTTCTGGCTCATCTTGAGTCACATCCACCACAACTTTCACGCCGCCATGCTCCGTGAACTTAATCGCGTTGCCAATGAGGTTGCTCAGAATTTGCCGCAGCCGCGTTGGATCTGTTTCAATAATGTGTGGAACGGGTGACTTTAATTCCACAAATAATCCCAAGCCTCTTTCCAGCGCCAACAACTGTGTCGACTCAACAACATCTTGAATAATATTTAATGGCGCGCACGGAATACTTTCAACACCCATTCCACCAGCCTCAATTTTTGAAAGGTCCAAAATGTCGTTGATAATGGTGAGAAGATGGGCGCCATTTCTTTGAATGGCGCTGGCTGCAAACGCTCGATCCTTGAGGTCCACTTGCTCCTCTGAAAGAAGATCGATAAATCCAAGTATGGAGGTCATGGGCGTGCGAATTTCATGGCTCATGTTGGCCAAGAACATGCTTTTTGAAAGCGTGGCCGCCTCCGCGGAAGAACGTGCTGCTTGCAGCGCCTGATTTTGCGCCACCAAATCCGCGCGCGCTTTTTCAAGTTCGCGCGAACTTTTACTTTGATCCTGCAGCGCGGCAACAAGTTGATCGCTGGTCGTGGCCGCCAAACGGTCCCGCGCCGCGGAAAGCGGCCACTCTGTAAGCGTTCCGGTCATCACGTTTGTTTGACCATCCACCTGAATGGTGCCGCCGCGCGCGCGCATCCATCGCCACGTTCCCTCTTTGGTGCGCACTTTAAATTCCAAATCAAGCGCGGACTTTCCGTCCAAATGCATCGCAACCGCGTGATGCACTCGACCCACGTCGTCCGAGTGAATATGGGTGGCAAAACTTTCAAAGCGGTCAGGAAATTCATCGCCCTTAAATCCTAAAAGTTTTTTAAAAGTGTCCGAATACCACGCAGAGCCGTCCAACAAATTCCAACGCCACACGCCGTGACCAGCGGCCTCCATGGCCACGGCCAATCGATCTTGTTGATCGGATGCTTGCGAGTTGTTTGGTTTTTCGCTCATTCATCTCCGCCTCTCGTTATGCAGGGCTGTTTGGAAACTATTTTATAAAATAAAATTTCCGCCAACATCCAAACCACCGCTACGATAACTTCTCTTGCGAAACCAGTTTCATTTTCTGGATGTCCCAGAAAGCGGAATTGGTTCAACGACTTGACATGGAGATTGCTGTTATGGCCCTAAAACGCTTTGATCTTGTGGTGATTGGTGGCGGACCTGGTGGTTATGTTGGCGCCATTCGCGCCGCTCAAATGGGTTTAAAGGTTGCGTGCATTGAGCGCGACAAACTTGGTGGCGTGTGCCTGAATTGGGGATGCATTCCAACCAAGGCCCTGCTGCATAACGCCGAACTTTACCGCGAGGCCATTACCCACGGCGCGGAATGGGGCTTTCAATTCAAGCCCACCGATGTCGCGGTGGATTGGAGCAAGGTTGTCGGTCGAAGCCGCAACATCACGGGCCAGTTGAATTCTGGAATTGCGTACCTGTTCAAGAAAAATAAAATTGAGCACATTGTGGGCCACGCCAAAATTCTTTCTGGCAAGGTTGGCGCCGCGCCATGCACAATTCTGGTGGGCAAAGCCACGGGCGCGTACTACGGTGGTTCCGGCGATGGCGCTGGCGAGACCATTGAAGCTGACCGCATTCTAATTTCCACCGGCGCTCAACCGGTGCAACTTCCTTTCGCGCCAAATGACGGCAAGGTTGTCATCTCTAGTTATGAAGCCATGAATTTGCCTAAGAAACCCGCAAGTATGGTGATCATTGGCTCCGGCGCAATTGGCATGGAGTTCGCCTATTTCTACAACTCGTTTGGCACCAAGGTCACGGTCATTGAAATGCAAGATCGCATTCTTCCGGTGGAAGATGATGATATTTGCGCCGCGGCACAAAAATCTTTTGAGAAGCAAGGCATTCAGTTTCTCACCGGTCACAAGGCGGCCAGTGTTGACAAGGGCGCAAGTGGCGCCAAAGTCACGGTTGAAAGCGTGAAGGACGCCAGCAAAAAAGTTTTGGAGTGCGAGGTGGTTCTTGTGGCCGCTGGTGTGCGCGCGCGTGTTGAAGGTTTGTGCGACGCCACGCTTGGTTTGAAAATGTGGGACACGGGTCCGGCGCGTGGACATATATGGACGGACTACACAGAAAAATCTGAACCGACATATCAAACCAACCTGCCTGGCGTGTACGCCATTGGTGATGTGATTGGTCCGCCATGGTTGGCGCACGTTGCCAGCGAAGAAGCCGTGGCGTGTGTTGAACGATTCATGGGCCACCATACTTTGGGCGTGGATTACGCAAGTATTCCGGGCGCAACCTATTGCAATCCGCAAGTGGCAAGCGTTGGCATGACCGAGCGCGATGCGAAAGCCAAGGGCTTGTCGTACACGGTTGGAAAATATCCATTGAAGGCGCACGGCAAAGCCATTGCCGTTGGCGCCACCGAAGGTCTTGTCAAACTGATCGCCAGCAAACCCTACGGAGAAATTTTGGGCGCGCATATTTTTGGCGAGGATGCCAGTGAATTGATCCATGAAATTTGTATCGCCAAGCGTCTTGAAGCCACAATCGAGGACATTATTTCCACAGTGCATGCGCATCCAACAATGGCTGAAAGTATTCATGAGGCCGCGTTGGCGTCCGAGGGTCGCGTGATTCACGGATAATTTTGCGCGCAACCAGACATGCGCTTTGGCGCAAGGTTGACCGCAAACAGAATCTGGATTGATGAGCGGTTGGTGCGATATTGAGCCCCAATCAAATAGGATTGTGCCTGCCGTCAACCAACCATCTCCCCGCCGCGCACCACTTGTCAACCAAGTTTACTTGTTTATTTTTAAACCAATTTACATTTGTGCATAAGCCGTAGGCAACCGCGCCGTGGTGGTGACTATTTCATTGTTTAAATAAAACAAGTCTAAATAACGGTGAAATTTCCGCTTCTTTTTTGAAACCCACCCAACACGTGTCACCATTCACTTGTGTAGATGCGGCATGTTGGTCACGTGGGGCCGACAAAAGGACAGGACAGAATGCGAACAGCCGAAGATCGGCGCGAGCGTTTGGCAAAATTTATTGATTTAGCCAAGGTGTATCGAGGTTGGTCGCGTAATGAAGTTTCACGCGCGTTGGGTCGTGATGCTGGAAAACTTTTGCCGGAAAGCGGAAATCCAAAATTGGATTTGGTTGTTGGTCTTGCCAACGCGCTTGATTGGAGTGTTGGTGACATTGTTGATGGCGTTTGGACCGCAGATGAAGAACAGAACATTGTGGGCGACTACACGGCGCTTGATGCGGCCGCGCGCGCGGCGCATGCCAATGGAAAGTTTCGTGAGATGTTGGAGACCGCAAATCAAATGGGACGCGTTGCACGCACGCCTAGCGAGCGCGCTCTTGCCGCAAATAGATTGGCGGGCGCGTATGACGGTCTTGGTCAATACAACAAAAGTGTTCCGTGCTTGCAGGCGGCGCTTTCGGAGCGCGGCATTCCGGCGGGGCTTCGACTTATGCTCACGGTGAATTTGGCCAACGCCCATTATTGCGTTTGGAATCTGACGGAAAGTCGCGCCACGGCGCACCAGGTTCTGGAGTTGTTAGAAGCCACCACCATGACCGAGCGCCGCGAGCGTGTATGTCATGCGTTTGCGCACTATGTGCGTGGCAATAGTTTTCGCCGATTGATTTTGGTTGAAAGCGATCTGGCGCGCATTCATGCGCAACGCGCCCACGACGAATTGTCACACGCGCTAAATGAGTACGAGGATCTTGCGGACACTTTCGCCGATGAGCGGTATGCGGCCATCGCCAACACGTGCCGTGGTGCGTTGCTTGAAGTCCAAGCCGCGCTTGGTGAACTCACTCCAAGCGAGGCGCTTGAGCGTTTGACCGTGGCGCTTGATCGAGTGGTTGATGTGGCCGCGCATGAGCCGGGTGATTGGCTAGAAAGTTGGGGTTGGTGGTGCATCTTTGGTTGCAATGTGGCGCTGCGGCATTTTGCAGAGGACGCAATTTCTATGCGCATGGCCATTTTCACCAACAAGGCAATGGAAATTGCGGATCGTTTAGAAAATTGGAGTTTGCGTGAGCGCGCGTTTCAAATGGATTTGGAGCGGCATGAGCGCCTGGTGAATGAGCCGTGGGTTTTAGATGATGAGGAGGTTCGCATTCTTGCGGGAACCATGGGGCGATTTCCAAATTTCCGCGCCGCGGGTTGGCGCATTCTAAATGAGGCACGCTTTATTGACGCGGAAGGAGGCGCCCGATGGCTCGGAGCTTGAACATTAAAAACAAAACGCGAATTCTGTTTCTGGTTTTTGTTTGCGTGGTGGGCACGGTGGCGGCCAGTGTGGTGTCGCGTCCATCCGGCGCGGCATCTTCCAATGGCAGTTCAAATAATTTTGTGGGAACAGG
>CAIWNO010000144.1 GCA_903914045.1 uncultured bacterium
AAATGTGGCGGCGAATGACAACATCATTGTTGGAGTGTAACCTTCAACGCTTCAGCATTACCTTATTCAAATTAAAATCAACCTCGCTTTTGTATATATCTGGAATTGAAATGAGACATTTTCAACACCTCGCCATTCTTGCCGCCGTTCTACTTACGCAAGTTTTTGCATCGGCGCAAACACCGCCGCAAGCGAAGACGCCTCCAACTGCTCCCACCAAATCACCGCCGCAAGCAAAGATTGAGCCAAAAGTTCCCGCTCCATCAAAAGAATATGTGAGCAGCACAACTTCAATTGATGACGCTGGCAAAAAACAGATCAAGGAATTTATAAATAGTCGAATGATCGAGGTTGAAACCGGCTCAGCAAAAAATGTTCGACAAGCGACCAACGACATCTTGGAAGTTTTGCGCCTGCCCATCGCCACGCCTATTTTTCTAAGGGTAGTTTTTGACGAACTGAAACCATTTGCCACGACCATGTTCGCTGTGAAAGAACCTGCAAAAGATAATCTGCCAGGCAAAGACAACGTCTCGCCGTCGCTGCGCGCCTCTAATTTTTTTGAGATTCTTCGGTGGACACGAACACCAGGGTCGCTTGACATTTTAATCAACCAAGCAACCATGTCCGTTCAGCACGATATGACCACTCGTATCGGCGCGAGTCGTTTGCTTGCTGATTGCGCCTCGTCCTCCAACTTGACTGCGCCACAAATTGACACCGCCGCACGGCACATACGCGAAGCGGCAGAAATGGAAACTTCATGGATTGTCCGCGCGCATGAAATGCAGGCGCTTGTGGCCATGATTGTGGTGGCGCAAACTGGAAAAATGCAGCCGCAAGCCGAGTTTGTCCGCAACGAATTCTTAAAAGTGCTTGCAATCATCGCGGGAAATGCCTCAAAGGAGAAAGACTCTGAACAGGTTTTAGCCCTGCAACGCGGACTTATTCTTCTACGCGACATGCTTCTTAAAACTCCGCAGGATGAAAAAATTAAATTAACGTCAGCAATCAAAGTCATTACCCAAAGCACGATTGTTCTTGCGAAGCAGCCGCCAAAGGGTGACTCCGCGACCGAGACCGCCCTACGTAAGTCGGCAACGGGCGCGGCTCAAGTGGCAATATCCATCAACACCTTGCTCGGCGATAAGCCGCCTGCGCAATCCGCAAAGACTCCGGCGTGAGTGGTTTCGATCGCCACCACAAACCTTTCAATCAAGGCGGCTAAGTGCGCTCTAGTGGCATCATGCCCCGCTTGAAAATAATCGCGCCGTTTCTTTTTCTTGCCGCGCTCATTCTTGTCAGCGTGCTGCTTGATAGACCACTTCCCCGCGCCGACATTGTGTACGCCAACACGGCGGAAAATTTCACGCTTGATCCGCAGCGCTTGAGTTATCAACACGACGTGCGAACTTCGCGAAGTCTTTTTGAGGGGCTTGTGAATGTGGAGTCCGAGCACGGCGGAATTGAACCCGCGGTTGCCACAAGTTGGGAGTGCTCAAAAGATGGCCGGACGTGGACCTTTCACTTGCGACCGGACGCGCGATGGACCAACGGCGCGCCCGTGACCAGTGCGAATTTTATCTACGCGTGGCGCCGCGCAATCTTGCCGGACTTGGCCGCCAACTACACGGGATTTTTTTTATCCATTCAAGGCGCCAAGAATTTTTTTGATTGGCGCGTGAAGGCCTTGGCCAATTTTTCCAAAGGCCCAGGTGGCGCCGATGCCGCCAACGCGTTGTGGAAAGAAACTGAAACTCGATTCGAAAGCACCGTTGGATTGTCGGCGCCTGACGATCACACGCTTGTAGTTCAACTTGAACGCCCCGTCGCGTATTGGCTTGATCTATGCGCGTTTCCAGCCCTTTTCCCCGTGTATCCGCCGCTTGTCGAAAAATTTATCCGCATCAATCCGCGCACCGCATCGCTTGAACAGGATCCTGGTTGGACCAAAGGCGGAGTCTTGGTAAGCAACGGTCCGTATCAATTGGTGCAATGGCGGCCCAAGCGCTCCATGCGATTTGAAAAAAATTCCTGGTACTGGAACCGCGCGAATGTTGCAAGTCAATCCGTTGAAAGCATTCCAATTGAGGATCCAAACACCGCCGTATTGGCGTTTGAGAATGGCGACGTTGATTGGCTGACCGACACTCTTGTTGAATATCGAAGCGATATGTTTGAGCAGGTTAAAAATTCCAAGCGAAATAATTTGCATGTGCTTGACGCGTTCGGCACGGATTTTTTCTCCTTCAATTGCCGGCCATATCTTGCCGATGGCCGCGTGAATCCGTTTGCAAACGCCGCCGTGCGCCGCGCCTTCGCTTCGTCGGTTGACAAATCCAGCATTGTGAAAAATATCACGCGACTCAACGAGACCGTGGCCACCACGTTGATTCCGCCCAATTCCATTCCGGAATATCAAACGCCATTGGGATTACCTTTCGATCCGGCGCGTGCGCGCAAAGAATTGGCGTCCGCAGGCTGGATTGATCGCAACGCTGACGGCCTTGTTGAAAATGAAAACGGCGAACTGTTTCCAACAGTTGAAATTATGTATTCCGCAGACAGCCCGCGATACCGCGACATGTCCACCGCCCTGGGCAGTATGTGGCGCGAAACTCTTGGCGTTCAATCCGCGCCCCGCAGCCGTGATTCGCGCAGCTTCAAAGACGCGGTTAATCAAGGTGATTTCATGATCGCCCGTGGTGGTTGGTATGGCGACTATGGTGATCCAACCACATGGCTGGATCTTTGTAAATCAAGCGATGGGAACAACTATAGAAAATATGCCAGCGCGGATTTTGACGCCCTGTTGGACAAAGCCGCGCTGGAAATTGACGCCGCGAAACGCTTTCAGATTTTGCAAGACGCCGAACGCATTGTTATGGAGCGCGATGTTCCAATGATTCCAATTTGCCACTATGTCACGGTCTATATGTACGACCCCGTGCGCTTGACGGGTTTGAGCCGCCATCCACGCCTGGAACAATATGTCGGCCGCCTTGGCAAGAAGAAATAAACTGAATTAATTTTGTTGAATGCGCGGATCGATCCATGCGTACAACATGTCCACGGATAAATTCAACAGCGCGACGACCAGTCCGTACGTCAAGGTGATACCCATGACCAACGTAATGTCCTTGCCCAATACGGCGTCCACAAAATG
>CAIWNO010000145.1 GCA_903914045.1 uncultured bacterium
ATTGAAGCTGAAGCCGTCATTGACAACGCGTCTTCTTTAGTGATCCCCTGCTTCATCAGAACGTCGATCATTGCGGCGCGCGGATTTTGCACTTTGAAATTACTTGGATTCTCCTTCATAACCTTGAACCATTGGCCTTGCGTTACTTCCGTACGTCCAAGATAAAATGGCTTTGAGATCGTGACTGAATGATCTGGCTTTTCATTTGCGAGCGCATCGCTATCACTCGGACTCATTCCCATTTCAAATTTGCCCTGCGGCACCAGCAACATTTCAATTCCAGAAACCTTGTCTTGCACGCGCCAAGGAAGCCCGGTTTCTTGAATGCGCTTGCGCAAATCCGTATCAGTGACAACTTGAGGGTTTGGTTCTTGCTCTAAAATATTCGCCCAAACTAAAGTGACAGGCTTTGAAATAGTTGCTGATTGGGCGCCAATTGGGTTTCCATTGACGGCTTGATCAGCGGACGGCTTTGATTCGGAATTTGATTGCGTGGAACCGCTTGGTGCACTGAATGCATTTTTTGGCAAGAGCATGGTGGCACTAACAATGCCTGCTGCGGCGAGCCCCGACAATACGCCTACAAAGTTTGGATTTGCCATTGAGATCAGAATACACCTGCCATCCAAAAAAAGTCTAAGGTAGAACCCGCTATCTTTTGCGCATGCCACAAACGCAACCGATCCAACTCAACGGCGAGCCGCTCACAATACGAATGGTTCACCAAGTGGCCCGACGTGGCCGCGTCGCAACAATTGGCGCAACTGGCCGAGCGAATCTTTTGCGCGCGCGTGAGGCCGTGAACAAAGTCGCCGTCGGCAACGACGCCGTGTATGGAATTAATACTGGGTTTGGATCGCTGGCCCATGTGCGCGTGCCCACCGATCAACTGCGCCAACTGCAACACAATATTGTTCGCTCGCACGCGGCGGGCGTGGGCAAGCCGCTGCCAACCGATGTTGTGCGCGGCATGCTGTTTATTCTTGCCGCCAGTTTGTGCCGCGGCCACAGTGGCGTGCGCGTGGAAGTGGTCGAGCGCATTCTGCAAATGCTGGCGCACGACATCACGCCGGTTGTTCCAGAAATTGGCAGCGTTGGTGCCAGCGGTGATTTGGCGCCGCTTGCGCACGCAATGCTGTCGCTGCTTGGTGAAGGCGATGTGATTGTTGCGGGCAAAACAATCAGCGCCGCCGCCGCGTTGAAAGCCGCCAACTTGCAACCACTGCAACTTGAAGCCAAGGAAGGACTCGCGCTTCTCAACGGCACGCACCTTATGGCCGCGCGCGCCGCGCTTGCATTTGAGGAGATCGACGCGCTGCGTGGCGCCGCCATCAACGCCGCCGCCATGAGCATGGACGCGTGCTTGGCCAGCCACTCTCCACTTGACGAACGCATTCACCTTGCGCGCAATCAGCCTGGGCAAATCACCGTGGCCGCCGCCATGCGCGGACTTCTTGCGGGCTCGCACATTCCCGATTCGCACAAGGACAATGATCCGCGGGTGCAAGATCCATACGGCCTTCGCTGCTCGCCGCAAGTGATTGGCGCGGCGTTTGATCAACTTGATAGCGCGCGACTTGTTGTGGAGCGCGAACTTGGCGCCGTCACCGACAATCCGCTTGTTTTTGTTGATGATTCCGGCACTTTTGAA
>CAIWNO010000146.1 GCA_903914045.1 uncultured bacterium
CCATGGCAACAAGCAGCAAGACATCGGACATTTTGGGCGCGGAAGCCGCCGCACTTTTTTCACACAAGGCGAAAGTGGACAAGAAACTTTTGCATCTTCCAGGTCCCGATTTTGTCGAGCGCATTTGGATGGGTTCCGATCGCAACCCGCAAGTGCTGCGCAATCTGCAATCGTTTTATGACCATGGCCGTCTTGCGGGAACCGGGTACATGAGCATTCTTCCAGTCGATCAAGGTATTGAGCATTCGGCGGGCGCAAGTTTCGCCAAGAATCCGCTCTACTTTGACGGCGAAAACATCATCAAGTTGGCCATGGAGGGCGGTTGCAACGGCGTCGCCACCACCTTTGGCGTGCTGGGTTCGGTCAGCCGCAAGTACGCGCACAAAATTCCTTTCCTTGTGAAGTTGAATCACAACGAGTTGCTGACATTTCCAAATCAGTTCAAGCAAATCATGTTTGGATCGGTGAAAGAGGCGTGGAACTTGGGCGCCGCCGCGGTGGGCGCGACAATTTATTTTGGCTCGGAAGATTCCGATCGCCAAATCATTGAAGTGGCCAACGCATTTTATGAGGCGCATCAACTTGGCATGTGCACGTTCTTGTGGTGCTACTTGCGCAATCCCGCGTTCAAGAAAGATGGAAAGGATTTTCATGTCAGCGCCGACCTCACAGGTCAGGCCAATCATTTGGGCGTCACCATTGAAGCTGACATTATCAAGCAAAAACAAGCGGAATTGAATGGCGGCTACGAGGCGTTGAACATGGGCAATTCCAGTTACGGAAAATTTGATCCGCGCATTTACACCGATCTGTGCACCGATCATCCGATTGATCTCACGCGCTACCAAGTGCTGAATTGCTACGGCGGTCGATCTGGCTTGATCAATTCGGGCGGCGCCTCGGGCAGCGATGATTTGTTGCAGGCCGTTCGCACCGCGGTCATCAACAAGCGCGCGGGTGGATGTGGTTTGATCACGGGTCGCAAGGCGTTTCAAAAGCCAATGGCGGATGGAGTGAAGTTGCTGAACTCGGTTCAAGATGTGTTCTTGGACAAGGACATCACCATCGCATGAAAGTGGTGCCACGTATGTCGCCACTTATGGCGGCTTTGCTGACTGTCCTGCTTGCGGGCGCTTGCAAATCCACAACGCAATCGCAAGCGAATCAAACTCCTTTTCAGTTGGAGTGGCATTTTGCCAGTGACAAGCCCAAAAATGATTTTGTCGAAATGTCCGACCGCGATGTGAACAATCCCGATAAAAAAATCTGGGTTGACCCGCGCCCCATGCTTCGTTTGTCCGACATTTCAAACGCCGCTCGTTCCACTTCGGGCGATGACTTTCTCTATCTCAATGTCAAAATAGCCTCACGAGTTGGATTGCAAAGCGATACGGGTTCCAATGTCAAGGAATTATTGGCGTTGCTGATCAAAGGCAAAGTTGTCTATGTGGCCACGCTGCAATCTTCGCTGTCACGGCAAATGCCGGTGCGAATTGGCGTCGGTGGAATTACAGAAGCGGAGGCCGACGAAATTCTGTCAGCGGTTCGCACCGCTGGTGGCGCAAAATAATCTCACGCGTCACTTTGTCGCCGCTAGTGGCGTTGCGCTTTGGAATAATCCAACACACTCAATCACACTCCTCGGCAAAAACATAAATCAACTCTAGTTACCCAGCGGTCACGCGCTGTATATCAGCCTTGCGGGTGGGTTTCACCGGCCTTGCGGATTCCATGGAACGGCGAACTTCCTCCGCGCCGCGCACATCCTCGCCAAAGCGCACAAGTCGCAGTGAATTGGCGATGACAAAAATGTACGCGCCCGCCTGGTAAAACGGCGTGATCCAAATTTGAATTCGACCCGTGGCAGCTAGCGCCAAACCCACAATCGCCAACACCAATGCCGCCGCGATATTCAGGGCGATAATTCCGCGCGCACGCCGCGCCAATTCCAGCAAAAATGGAATGTGTCTCAGGTCGTCGTTCATCAACGCCACGCCCGCGGAGTTGGTGGCAATATCGCTGCCGGAAAGTCCCATGGCCACGCCCACATCCGCGCTGGCAAGAATTGGACCGTCGTTAATTCCGTCGCCCACCACCAATGTGCGGTGGCCGCGGCGAATTAAATATTTCAATTCCTCGTGCTTCTCCTCGGGCAAACATTCCGCTTCAATGGAGTCCACGCCAACGGCTTCGCCAACGCGCGTGGCCACCTCAAGACGGTCACCTGTGAAGATGCACACTTTGCGCACTCCCAGTTCGCGCAAGCGAGTCACAACTTCGCTGGCATTTTGGCGCAACTTGTCCTCAAGACCAACCGCGCCCAAGTAGCGTCCGCCCAACATCACATGCACGCTGCTCATGCCCTCGATTTTTTTACTGGCTATATCAACTTGCGTGGCGATGGACGCGTCGTTCTCCAACAGCCACTGCGCGCGGCCCGCAAGAACTTGTCCTTCATTGGTTTGCGCGCTCACTCCGCGGCCGTGCAACTCCTTGTAGTCACGAATGGCGCGCGGCAAAATACGGGCTTTTGCAGCGGTTTCCAGAATACTTCGCGCCAACGGATGATTGCTGCTTTGCTCGGCGTCGGTGGCGGCTTGCAATAAAAGCGCGGGGTCCACGCCGTCGGCTGGCGCCAATCGACCCACGCTAAATTTTCCCGTGGTCAGTGTTCCGGTTTTATCCATGATCACCGTGTCAATGTTGGACGCGCTCTCAAGCACGCGCGTGGTCTTGATCATAATTCCCAAACGCGCCGCGGCCGCGAACGCCGCGACCATTGCGGTTGGATACGCGATCAACAACGCGCCGGGGCACGTCACCACAAGCACGGTCACCGCGCGCTCGGCGGCTTGATCACGCACCGCTGCAATTTCGCTTTTGCTGGTGAAGAACCACACAAGGGCCGCCACCATCAACACAACTGGAACGTAATACGTGGCCAGGCGCTCGATCAATTCTTGCTTGTGTCCCTTGGCATTTTCCGCCTCGCGAATCAGCGACTCCACTTTTCCAATCGTGCTTTCACCGGCCACCGCCGTCACTTCAATGTCCAACTGGCCCGTCAAGTTGGTGGTTCCGGCATACACCGCGGTCCCTTCGCTGGCCTCAATCGGAATGGCTTCACCCGTCAAACTAGCTTGATTCACGCTGCTTTGACCCGCAATCACGCGCCCGTCCACGGGAAGATTTTCACCTGGACGCACGCGCACTTTTTGCCCCACGCGAATTTGATCCAGCGTGGTTTCCTTCTCGCTTCCATCATTTAAAATCAAGCGCGCAATGTCGGGTGTCAACTCAACAAGATCGCGAATGGCGCGTTGCGCGCCCCACGCGGTGCGGCTTAAAATAAGTTCACTCAGCCACAAGAAGAACGCCAAGAAGCCCGCTGCCAAATATAAATTATTCGCAAGCGCCGCCAACACGGCCAAGCTGGCCAGCGAGTCGCCACTGGGTCGACCCAATTTCATTTCCTTCAACGCGCCAAAGGCCAACGGCGCCACCAACATCAACGCGCCAATCGCCGCGGGAATTTGCGCCACTTGCGGTTGCAATCCCAGCAGGCTTCCAATCCAACTTGTCAGCAGCAATGTTCCGCCAGCGAGGGCTATAAAAAGTCTGCGCTCAAGTCGCTCACCGCCTTGGGAAAGGTCGCGGCGCGAGGAGGTGGCGGTCATCGTGTTGGTTGGACTCATCTGCAATGTCTCGTTTCGTTGTGTATCTGAATCAAAAATCACGCTCTACTTGCTGAAAGTTTAAGCCTAGCAGGGCTTCAGCATGAGGCAAGCGAGTGGCTTGCGCAGTACATGCAAAAGGATGGGGGGGATCATTATTGCGATCGGCAAAGTTGCGCATCTCATGCGTTGAGTTCGCATGCGGCATGCGACAAGTTCACCCATGCAAAGTGATTTTTAAAACACCGCCAGAAAAAAGGTCCGTGGAGTTATCCAATGCGTTCCGCTTTGGCGGAGCGGCCCATCAAGTCGCGCACGGCTTGCGCGGGCGAATGATTTTCAAATAGAACGCTGTGAACAGCGGCGGCAATCGGCATTTCAATGCCATGTTTCTGCGCCAACGCCCGCACGCTCTTGCAAGTTTCCACGCCTTCCACCACGCCATTGGTCGCGGCCAACGCGTCAGGCAAGGACATTCCGCGTCCAATTTTTTCACCGAGCGTTCTATTGCGACCCTCGGGACTGAAACACGTGGTGGCCAAATCGCCAACACCGGCGATGCCAAAAAAAGTTTCTTGTTTGGCGCCCATGACCAAACCCAGTCGCACAATTTCAGCCACTCCGCGCGCAAGCAGCGCGCTTTTGGCGTTGAAGCCCATTTCCAATCCATCCAATATTCCCGCGGCCAGCGCCACAACATTTTTCGCCGCGCCGGCAATTTCAACGCCAATCGGATCGCGGCTGGTGTAGATGCGCAGCCATGGTCTGGAAAAAATCTCTTGCACCAATGCGGCGAAGGCCTCGTGATCACTTGCGCACAGCAACGTGGCGGGAAGTTGCCGCGCCAATTCACTGGCGATGGTTGGGCCACTCAACACGGCCAACGGGCGCGTGCCTGTCACGGATCGAAGCACATCAAGCGGCGGGCACAGCGATGAAACTTCCACGCCTTTGGTCACGGTGACAATGCCCGCGTCTTTGTTCAGCGTTGGCGCAATGCGTTGCCACGAAGCGCGCGCAAATTGCGCGGGAATTGCGCTGACGGCCAACGTTGCGCTGGTGAAAATATCTTCAATGTTCCCACTGACACGCACCGACGCGGGCAATTGAAAGTTGGCCAGTCGCGTGCTGCTTCGCGTGCGATCCAAATGTTGAGCGGCTTCTGGAAATGGACTCCACAGCCGCGCTTCATGTCCGGTTTGCGCAACAATTGACGCAAGAATCAAAGCCATTTGGCCATCACCAGCGATCGCAATTGTGTGTTGCATGCTCATTCCTCTTCAAATCTACCTTCAACCAATATGCGCAGCGCCGCAATCGCCTCGCCGGCATCCACGCCGTCGGCCTCGATTTCAATTTCCGTTCCTTGCGTGCATGCCAACATCAACATTTGCATCACACTTTTTCCATCCACGCGTTCTTCATTATCCATTCGATGCACTTTGATCGCACAACGAAACGTTCCCGCCATGGAGGCGAATGCCATTGCGGGGCGTGCATGAAGCCCCAGTCGATTCAATATCAACACGCGCGACGATTTCAAGTCTTTAGCGTACCAATGGATTGGCGTCGGCTTCGTCAAGCAGCGTGACGACATCGGCCACGGTCTTGGCTTGGCGCAAAAATTTTCGAAACTGCTCCTGGCTCAGAATGGAAAATAATCCTTCCATGGCCGCCAAATGCAGTTCCGGTTTGTCCTCTGGACTGAGCAGCAAAAAGATCGCATGCACGGGTTGTCGATCAAGTGCGTTGAAATCCAAGCCCGCGGGATGCAAGCCAATGGCGGCCACGCATTTTTTCACTTCCAAAGTCTTGACATGCGGCACCGAAACACCGTGACCAAATCCTGTCGAGCCTTTTTTCTCTCGCTTGATGACGGCCTTTAAAAAATCATCGCGATGCGCAGGCTTGAATGCGCCGCCCTTCATCAATGCGTCAAGAAGTTCGCCAATGCACTCGTCGCGCTTGGGGGATTTCATTCCCGTCACAATTGCTTTTTCAAGGACCAATTGGCGAAGTTTCATGCGAACGACCTATTTCCTTTCAGGCGTGATGAGTTCTTGGCGAGAGGCTTAAGAACATGGGCGAAAAATGTTTCTAGAAGTATGGATCGTCATAATTTGGTCTTGTGCAGCACAAATTTGGGCGGCTTACTCCTTATCTGGATGCTTTCGATTGCGCAAACGGTCTTTATGGTCGGTTAATTGGCGCACTCCTCGGTCAAGCACCAAGTCAACGCACGCGTATAAATCATCATGGGTGCTGTTGGCAATAAAGTCCTCGTGGTGCTCAACATCGGTGATCAATTCCACATGAAAGCCGTGGTGCGGTTGCTTCTCAATCACAAAATTAATTTGCAACACCTTGTCAAAGTGGCGCTCCAAACGGGTGACTTTGCTGCGAATATATTGCTCAATAGCGGGCGTTAAATCCAAATGCTTGGCGCTAATGTTCACGATCATGGTGATTCCTTTCGTGTGAATCGAGACGTATGCGTTTCAACCGTAGGTTCTGAATTCCAAATTCACAAGGCATATTTCTGAAACTTAGTTCTTTTTTTGATTTCGGTTCGAATCAAAATTGAAATTTGGGCGAGTTCCACCATGACGCAGCCAATGGGCAACGTGCGCGACCGCCTCGGGTAACGCCAGACGCTCTTCTTCAAAGACCCGCGCGGCAAGTTGCGCGGCGTTCATGCCCGCATCAATCGCGCAGTGGCGTTGCGCAATGACAGAGCCTGTATCAAAGTGTTCGTCGGCCCAGTGCACCGTGCAGCCACTTTCAGTTTCGCCCGCGGCAAGAACCGCGTTGTGCACATGCTCGCCCCACATTCCGCGGCCGCCAAAGCGTGGCAGTAGCGACGGATGAATATTGATGCAACGATTTTTCCAGCGCGCCACGCGGAACAATCTCAGATAGCCCGCAAGCACAATCAACTCCGCGCCGGAATTTTTCAGCGCCGCATCCAGACGATCATCAAGCGTTTCGCTTGGAAGCGCGGCAATTTCACATGTTTCAAGTCCAAGCGCCGCGGCCGCGCCAATGCCCGCCACATTGGCGCGCGTGCACGCCACCAACACAATGCGCGCGGGAATATGCGTGCCAATTATTTTTTCGTGCAAGTTCACAACGCTGCGGCCGCCGCCAGAAATCAAGCACGCCACGCGCACGGGATTGCGCATGTCAACGCTGTTCATGGGTGCAAGTGGTCCGAAATCTCGGGCTTTGTGCGGAAATCAACGCTGCGGCCGTCCTTGTCCACCGCCACCATCTTCACGGTGGCGTGCGTCACCATCACTTTTTCACCGCCGCGATAGCGCTCCGCCTCCACGTCCACGGACACCGTCACGCTACTGCGGCCAGTTGCCGCGGTCTTTGTGAACACGGTCAGCACATCGCCGATGAACACTGGCGCCTTGAATTCAACGCGGTCAAAAAGAATCGTGACCCAGCGATGCAGTCCATGCTTGCGCGCCTCCAAATACGCCGCTTCGTCGATCAGACTTAATATTTTTCCGCCAAAGATGGTGCCTTGGTGGTTGGCATCCTCCGGGTGCGTCACATGGCGCAGCGTGAGCGCTTGATCACTTGGGTTCATAGATGTCAGTGTATCTGCGTCACTACAAAGTTTTTGTCGAAGCGCGCTTGGCACTTTTTTTCACAAGAACTTTGGCGCTTGGTTTCTTTTGATTTTGTACGTGGGTTTGTCCCAACATGCGCTTTAAGTACAAACCCGTGGCGCTTGCGGCATTTTGCGCCACTTTCTCTGGTGTTCCCGTGGCAAGAACTTCGCCACCGCGCTCGCCGCCTTCGGGGCCCAAATCAATGATCCAATCGGCGCATTTGATCACATCCAGATTGTGCTCGATCACAATCAACGTGTGCCCGGCGTCGGCGAGTCGATTCAAAACCTCAAGCAATTTGCGCACGTCGTCAAAGTGCAATCCAGTGGTGGGTTCATCCAGCACATACAGAGCGCAACCAGTGGAGCGATTTCCCAGCTCAGTCGCCAATTTAATGCGCTGGGCCTCGCCACCTGAAAGCGTTGTGCTGGCTTGACCAAGTTGCATGTAGCCCAAGCCAACATCGCGCACGCACTTGAGCATTTCGCGAATTTTGGGATGCGCGTCAAAGAACACAACCGCGTCATCAATAGTCATGTCCAACACTTCGGCAATGGTCTTGTTCTTAAAACGAATGTCCAGCGTTTCTTTGGCATAGCGTGTTCCGTTGCAGGACTCGCAGGTCACAAAAATATCCGGCAAAAAATGCATCTCAATTTTACGCACGCCTTGCCCTTGGCACGCTTCGCAGCGGCCGCCTTTCACGTTGAAAGAAAATCGACCAGGTTCGTAACCGCGCACGCGGCTTTCCGCCACGGCCGCGAACAACTTTCGAATATCGTCAAAAATGCCTGTGTAAGTCGCTGGATTTGATCGCGGCGTTCGACCGATCGGACTTTGATCCACTTCAACTACGCGCTCAATTCCCGCGAGCCCGGTGACGCGGTCATGCGCGCCCGCGACCTCCTTGGATCCATGCACTGTCTTTTGCGCCACCTTCAGCAACACTTCATTCACCAAAGAACTTTTGCCGCTTCCAGACACTCCGCTGACGCAAAGAAATCCACCAAGTGGAAACGCCACGTCGATATTCTTTAAATTGTTTTCGCGCGCGCCTTTCACCACGATCGCTTTGGCCTCGCTCACTGGTCGACGCGTGATTGGAACTTGCACACAACGCTCGCCGCGCAGATACATGCCCGTCAAACTTGTGGCATGCGCGGCCACCTGATCGGGAGTGCCTTGCGTCACAACTTTTCCGCCATGGCGACCTGGACCTGGCCCAATGTCCACCACAAAATCGGCGGCGCGAATGGTGTCCTCATCGTGCTCAACCACAATCACGGAGTTGCCAATATCAGTGAGTTTGCGCAGGGTTTTGACTAGCCGATCATTGTCGCGTTGATGCAGGCCAATGGTTGGCTCATCCAGCACATAGCAGACTCCAACCAGTCCGCTGCCAACTTGGGTGGCCAGGCGAATGCGCTGCGCCTCGCCGCCGGAAAGCGTTCCACTGGCGCGGTCCAACGTCAAATAGTCCAGGCCAACACTGTACAAAAATCCCAAGCGCGACTCAATTTCTTTCAGAATGGGTTGCGCAATTTGTGTGGCGCTTGCGGAGAGTTGCAGTTGTTTAAAAAACTCAATGGCATGTCCAACATTCAACGCGCTGGCGTTGGCGATGCTCATGCTTTTGTTCATGCCGCGAATCTTCACCGCCAAACTTTCCGGGCGAAGGCGCTGGCCTTGGCACGCGGGGCACGCGGCGCCGCGCATGTAGTGCGACAAGCGCTCCTTCACAAATTCACTCTCCGATTCCAAATAGCGCCGGCGCAAGTTTGGCAGCACGCCCTCAAACTTCACGCCCAGTTTCTCGGCGTCCTCCTCTGGAATGCCATCCATTAAATAACGGCGAATGCGCTGCGGCAATTTGGAGTAGGGCAACTCGCGCTCAACTTTAAAAAAGGCGCAAAATGCCCGCAAAATTCGCCCGTAATAAATGTTCATGCGCCGACCATTTCGCCGCCACGGTTCAATGGCGCCATCGGCAACGCCCGCGTCGGGATTGGTCACCACAAGTTCAGCGTCAAATTCTTGAATTTGCCCAAGTCCGCTGCACTCCGCGCACGCGCCTTGCGGCGAGTTGAAAGAAAATAATCGTGGCTCAAGTTCCGCCAATGAGCACTCAGGATGTTCCGGACACGCCAACTTCTCGCTGAAGCGGTGCTCAATCCAATTCGATCCATCTTCAACCAGCGCCAGCGCGCTTCCCGCGCCAAGTTTCAACACGGTCTCCACGCTCTCAGCCAAGCGTTGTCGATCGCTGAGCGCGGGAACAATTCGATCCAGAATGGCCTCGATGGTGTGCAACTCATAGCGGCCAAGCGCCAACGGATTTTCGCCGCCAGCTTTCAGCGCCTCGCGAATATCAATCAACTTGCCATCAACGCGCGCGCGAACCAAACCTTGTTTCTGCAACGCTTCCAATACATCTTTGTGAAAGCCCTTGCGCGCGCGAATGACCGTGGCCGCCAACATGACGCGTTTGCCTGCAAATGCCTGCAAAATAGAGTCCGTGATTTGCGTTGCGCTCATGGCCGTGATTTCAAGGCTGCATATTTTTCCGTCTTTATCGCGATGCCAACATGTGGGCGTGCCGCAACGCGCCCACAGCAAGCGCATGGCGTCGTAGATTTCCGTGGTGGTCGCAACCGTACTGCGCGGTGTGTGGCCGCCGCCGCGTTGTTGAATGGCGATCGTTGGCGGCAAGCCATCAATGCGTTCCACATTTGGCTTCTGCATCTGGTTCAGAAACTGCCGCGCGTAGGCCGACAAACTCTCCATGTATTTGCGTTGGCCCTCCGCGAAAATAGTGTCGAAGGCCAAACTACTTTTGCCACTGCCCGACACGCCGGTAAAAACCACAAGTTGATCGCGCGGAATGGAAAGCGAGAGCGATTTTAAATTGTGCTCGCACGCATTCTCAATGTGAATTTCTCTTTTGGGAGCAGTCATGGCAATTTGCAAAGCAATCTAGAGGTTTTGGTTGGCGTATCACAGGACAATGAACAACTTATAGGAACGTTAAAGGTGCCATGGCGCCTTATAATTGGATAATTTTGACATAATGCATCTTTCTTTGGGTCTTTGAGGTGGAATTGTGTGTAGGCAGAAGCATGGTAGGTGCATGAAGGAAAAACTTGCGGCAGTACTCGTAGTTTCTGCCGATACAACGCACAGTCACTCGCCTGCCTAAGGTACAGAGATATGGAAAATAGAAACGCATCACCAGCCGTTGTAAAGCCAAGCATCTTCAAAGATGACTTTGAAGTTGTGCGTCGGGCCAACGTTGATGAAATTCCAGATACCACAGAGTTGGCGGCATTTCGAGAAGCATGCCGGCACACGCGTCTTGGGCGTTCCATGTTGGCCGAAACCTTGATGACAAATGACTGACATTATTTTGTAGACAGTGAAGATTGGAATTCACATGCTGTTACTCAGAAAGCCCCGCGACGTCGGGGCTGATTTGTTTTTCATGCGTGTCGCAAGCGTAGGAAAAGACGCAGCCAATAGCGCAGTCACGCGTACTTCATAGCGCGCGTCAAGGACGAATCCGTTTGCCGCTAGCGCGCGTGCCAGGCATGCCCGCGTTGGCCGAGCGCTTTTGCAATGGCTCCTCTTCGGGCAACACCATTCCTTCCACCAAGGGCGCGGCTTTCAAGCGGTTGATCCGGTCACGCAATTTCGCGGCCGTCTCAAATTCCATCGACTCGGCGGCGTTCAACATGTCCGCATGCATGGCTTCCAACATGTCCTCACGGTCCATGTTCTTATCGTCTTTGCGGCCAGCGGCGGCGCGCACGCTGCGAGAAGCCGCCAATTCTTGCTCAATTCCGCGGCGAATAGCTTTGTGGATGGTTTCGGGCGTGATGTTGTTTGCGGTGTTGTAGGCGATTTGTTTTTCGCGCCGACGCGACACCTCATCAATAGCCGCCTGCATTTCCTTGGTCACTTTGTCGGCGTACAAAATGGCCTGTGAGTTCGCGTTGCGCGCCGCGCGACCCATGGTTTGAATCAAACTGGAGGTGCTGCGCAAAAAGCCTTGACGATCGGCGTCTAAAATACACACCAAACTCACCTCCGGAAGATCAAGTCCTTCGCGCAGCAAATTCACTCCGATTAAAATGTCGTACACGCCCTCGCGCAATTCACGCAGCAGCTCAAGTCGATCAAGCGTTTCAATTTCGCTGTGCAGATAGCGCACGCGCAAGCCTTGCTTGTCCAAGTGCGTGCACAAATCTTCACACAATCTTTTGGTGAGCGCGGTGACCAGTGTGCGTTCCCCGCGCGCGGCGCGCTCACGTGCGCGCTCGATTAAATCCGCCACCTGCGTCAACGCAGGCAAGATGGTGATGGGGGGGTCCACAAGTCCAGTGGGGCGGATCACTTGTTCGGTCACCACGCCGCCGCAATGCTCCAATTCCCACGCGCTTGGCGTGGCGCTTACCAAAATAGTTTGCGGCACCAGTGATTCAAATTCTGGAAACATCAGCGGGCGATTGTCCAGCGCCGCCGGCAGGCGAAAGCCATGTTCCACAAGCGTTTCCTTGCGTTTTCGATCGCCAAAGTACATGCCGCGCATTTGTGAAACCGTGACATGCGACTCGTCGATCACGCACAGCCAATCATTTTTGTCGCGCCCGGGAATGCTGCGAAAATAATCCAGCAAGCAATAGGCGCGCTCGCCAGCGTTGCGGCCATCAAAGTAGCGGCTGTAATTTTCAATGCCGCTGCAGAAGCCAGTCTCCTGGATCATTTCCATGTCGTACTGCACGCGGCCTTGCAGTCGCTGCGCCTCCACCAGCTTTCCAGCGGAGCGCAATTCAAGAACCCGCTCGGTCAAATCCGCGCGCATCAGGCCAAGGGCTTTGTGCATCTGATCCTCCGGCATCATGTAGTGCTTGGCGGGAAAAATAAACGCGGCCACTTCCTCCGCCAAAATTTCGCCGCTCACTGGATCCACAATTTCAATGCGCTCCACTTCGTCTCCAAACATGCCAATGCGAATGGCGTGTTGCTCGTAGGCGGGATAGACCTCGATCAAATCGCCGCGCACGCGGAAGGTGCCGCGCTCTGGCGCCACCTCATTGCGCATGTACTGCATGGTGATTAAACCAAGGAAAAAAGCCCGCCGATCAAGCTTTTCGCCTCGGCGCACCGCCAACATTCGGTTCATGTATTCGGCTGGACTTCCCAATCCGTACAGGCAACTCACGCTGGCAACCACAATCACATCTTGGCGCGACAGCAGCGCACTGGTGGTGGCAAGGCGCAGGCGATCCAAGTCGTCGTTGCGCGACGCGTCCTTCTCAATATAAATATCGCGCTGCGGAATGTACGCCTCTGGTTGGTAGTAGTCGTAGAAACTGACGAAGTAATTGACCGAGTTGTTGGGAAATAATTCACGCAGCTCCTCATAGAGTTGAGCGGCCAATGTTTTGTTGTGGCTGATCACCAGCGTGGGTTTGCGCACGCGCTCGATCACGTTGGCAATGGTGAATGTTTTTCCTGTGCCCGTGGCGCCAAGCAATGTTTGCCATTGACGACCTTGGTTCAAACCCTCCACCAACGACTCGATCGCCGCCGGTTGATCGCCCGTGGGAACAAATGGAGCATGAATTTCAAAGGCGCGATCGCTCACACCCGCACTGTAGGAAGTGGGGCGCTTGCATGCGAATTGAATGTCAAGCGTTTCCGGAAAGAAGTTCGCGCGGCGATTTTTTCAGCAGACGACGAACCGCTGGAATAGCCGCAAGAATTGTGAAAATAACCACCATCGCGGCGCCAATGATCCATGGAATGACTGGGAAAATGGCCACCAGATTTAGCCCGATCAAGTCGCGGTACAAAATGCATCCAGCCCACGCCAATTCCCAACCCAACCCTGTGCCGCCAACAATCGCCGTCATGGCAATCATGCCCGCTTCGGCAAGCACCAATCCGGCCACGGAATTTCTACTTGCGCCCGTGGCGCGCAGCACTCCAAACTCATAGCCGCGACCAGACACTTGCGCAGCGATCACATTGCCAACGCCAAAACATCCAAGCAGCAACGCCGCGAACGCGATGGCGCCGCCCATTCCAAGAATGACTTTGCCAACTTCATCCACCTGCGTGCGAATGCCGCGGCCGCTTGCAAACAAAGCGCCGGGCACCGCGTTGGCAACCGCGGCTGCCAATTCCTCATCCTGTTTGTCGGAACCGATCGGTCCTAAATCCATTTGCATGATGACCGCATCGCGCACGCCAAAATTTTTCGCAACCGCCGACAAATCCATGAACACGCAACTCATGGCGTGCTCCATGTAGACGCTGCGAATTCCAAAAACTTGCGTGGCCATGTCCAAGCCCGCGCTTGACACAACGCCAACCACTTTCATGGTCACGCGGCTTTTGGGTCCCATCAAATCAATCGAATCGCCCACATCAATTCCACGTGCGGTCAGAAATTGCTCCGCAACCAACACGCCTTCGCCGCTTTTCAATTGCGCCAGCGCCGTTTCCGGCGACCCACGAATCCAATCCAAGCGATTCATTTTTAAGAAGGAATCAGGCTCAAAACCAACGCAAATCACATTGGGCGGGGCGATGGATTGCACGCCCAGGGCCATCTTTGAATCAGTCTTGAGCGGCAAGTATCCAACCGCCGCTGCATTGCGCACGCCTGGAAGTTTTCGCAGCGCCTCTTGATCGCGCGGACTTAAACCGCTGACGCGAAACGCGAACGCGTCGCCAAATTTCACCTTGGAGCGAATTTCGTTCAACACGCTTTCGCCATTGCTCCACGAGCTCACCAAAATACTCATGCCCATCATCAAAGCGCCAGCGGTCAAGCCCAGTCGATACGGCGCGCGCATGACACCACCACGCAACAACCCCTTGGGTAATTCACACAGTGTTGTCAACGGCCCGCTGAACAACACACCGACCATTTGCATTATGGGCACGCACAATAGAAACCATCCAATATGAATGATCGGTAAGCCGGCCAACGCATGCAGCCAAAATTTATGCTGCGTGTCGGTTGGCAGCGTCAGCACAAGCACCTCAAAACTTGCGCACGCAATTCCAACTGCAAGACAAATCCAAATTCCAGCGCGCCATACCGGTGTCGCTCTGCGGCGCAGTGCTTCCAATGGCGAAGTTTGCGAAGCGATGCGCGCGGGGTTGAGCGCCCCAAGCAATCCAGCCATCACCGATCCGCCAAGAGCCAATCCCGCGCCCAACCACGAAGGTGTAAATCCCTCGGGCAAACTCTCGCGAAACCACCAAGTCACCAGCCACGCACCAGCAAATCCAAAGGGAATTCCCACAATTCCAGCGGTACTGCTTAGGACCACGCCTGCGCAACATTGTCCCGCGAAAAGTTGTCCGCGTGATGCGCCCAAGCAGCGCAGTGTGGCCAGTTCGCGTTCCAATTCCGCAACCGCGGTGGTCATGCCAACGCCAACAATGAACGAGCATGCAAGAAATGCAATCACCGTAGCCAGCGTGAATCCAAGTTGTCCCGCCAACACTTGTTTGTCCATGCCAGAGGTCGCCATCTCCGCTGGCTCAAGCAACATGTCAGGTTCGACATCTTGCGAATGAGTCTTGCACCATGCGCCAATATCCGTTCTTGGCTTGAGCAAAATAGCGACTTGCGTAACCTCGTCATCGCGACCCATGGCTTCATTCAGCGTGGAGCGATACAGAACCACAGCTGGTTTCTGCAACGCTCCCAACATGGGTCGTTGCACAATTCCGCACACGACTAATTTCACCGGCGCGCCTAATCGCAGCACCAATAATTCATCGCCAATTTTGGCGTCCAAGTTTTTCGCCGTCACCGAATCAAGCGCAATTTGATTGGCGTTGCTTGGTCGGTGGCCTTCCTGCATGGGCATGGGGTCAAAGCGTGGATTGGACAGCGGATCAATGCCACGCGCCTGCGCCGTGGTGCGACGCAATGTTCCAGCGGAATCACGCGCTCCATCGGCGCGGCTCAGCGTTACAGAGCCCAATCTGCGCGCGGAAACCGCCTCAACCTTGGGCCACGACCTCACCTGCTCCACAATGTCAGCTGAAAATGGCGCCGCTGATTGTTGCACCAATCGCGCGTCCACGTCTCCAAGCAAGTTGGTCAATTTTCCTTGCACATTGTTCTGCACTGTGCGCATGCCACTTCCAACAGCTGTCACCAGCATGCTTGCCATTGCGATGGCGGCAAAGAGCAGCGCGCTTCTACCTGGGCGAGCGAACAATGTCCGCCGCGCGAAGCGCCA
>CAIWNO010000147.1 GCA_903914045.1 uncultured bacterium
GGCGCTCAACCAGAAAGCATTTTGCTTTCTCGACTCATGCGTAAACCAAGTCTTGTTGATCAGTTTGACTTGATCGGTTTGCCTGGTGGATTTAGTTACGGTGACGATATTGCCGCGGGAAGAATTATGGCGGCGTTAATGCGCCGCGAAATGTATCCAACCCTTGCAGCGGCCATAGCGCGCGGCACTCCAATGATTTGTCCATGCAATGGATTTCAAATTGCGGTGCAGGCCGGCTTATTGCCTGGTCCCACTGGTGATTCAACTTCTACTTCACCACCGTCTTCAACTTTGAATGCACCAAATCATTTTAAAATAAGTTCGTGGCCACGCACGGCCGCCACACCAACCGTGGCGCTTGCCACAAACATTGGTGAACGCTTTCATGATGCGTGGACACGCGTTGAAATTCCAAGCAACACAAAATGTGTTTGGACGCGCGGTCTTTCTCTAGTTGAAAATTGTGACATGCTTCCCAGCGCTCATGGCGAGGGACGATTTATGACGGATGCAAAAACCCTCGAAACGTTGGAAAAAAACGGTCAAATTGCGCTGCGGTATGTGGTGGATGAAAACTTTAATGGCAGCACAAATGCCGTTGCCGGAATCTGTGATCAAAGCGGCTTGGTGTTTGGACTTATGCCGCACCCAGAACGCTTCACGCGTTGGACGCAACATCCTTGGTGGACGCGCCTGCCGCACATCACCCGCTCTGGTGAAACGCTTGGACTTTGCATGTTTAAAAATGCGGTGGCACACGTAAACCGTGCTGTGGCGCCGGGTGTTTATACAAACAACCAGACCGCGCCAATTCGTACCGTCTCATGATGCAGGTGACAAAAGTAAAATTGTTTTGCATGAAGTGCGGATATCAACTTGTTGGTCCGCCTCTTCCAAGACGTTGTTCTGAGTGTGGATATCCGGTTCTGCATCAAGCAAGGTGGCGAGAGGGTGAACTACACCTTGCTGGGCCAACCATTGTGTGGCCCGTTGCTAAACGATTTGTTTCGGCTGCCGCCATATTGTTTTTTTCACTTGTTATGTCCATTCTCTTTTACAGCGATGTGTTGTTGAATATAAAATTAATCTCATCTTCTACAACAAGTTTTATATTTATTCCATTTTTTGTAACGGCTCCACTTGCCGCATTTTTGTGGTGGACTCCAGTTCATGGTCCAGCATCTGATAGCTGGGGTTTGCATAAACAATCCGTGTTTCGCAAGTGGGTTTTATTGTCTGGTATGTGGTTTTGGGTCGTGGCGTTTTTTAATATTGCCCACCTTCTTGAATCCGCCAACCCAAAAACCTCTGTTTCCCCAAATACAATTAATGAGTCTTGGTCTTGGTACACAATCGCCACAATTGCGCTTGTTCCTGCTCTTATTGGTTGGCTAGTTGTGTTGTTGCATGTCGTGCGGGTCTCACTGTATTTGCGAAATGAGTTTCCACATCGTATTTGGACTGCCCTTGCTTGGCTGTGTGGTGTTGCAAGCTTAATTGTTGCCTATGTGTGTTCTAAAAATAAAAGCACTCTTTATTTTGAAAACATGTTGTGGATATTTGCGCTGTTCATGATTGGTATAAGCGCAGTTCTTGCGCTCCTGACCGCCTGGGATGTGGTGAATTGTCTTACTCACTCTTACCAAAGCATGGCGCGAGAAGAGCGTTTGGCAAAGCAGAATTCTGAACGATATTCCGCACCAAAGTGACTATGCTTCGAGTCAGTCATGAGCAAGAAAACACTTCGATATGGCGTTGTTGGCGCGGGACGCATGGGTCGTCACCACATTCGTTTGGGCACACAGCTTGAAGGTGTTGATCTGGTTGGCGTAGTTGACCGCGAGGAATCCAGGCGCAACGAAATGACGCAGACGTTTGGTGGAAAGCCTTTCGAAACCGTTCAGGAACTAATTTCGCACGGAGTGGATTGCGTGGTCATTGCCACTCCAACCATTCACCACCGCGCCGCCGCGGAGGCGTTGCTTGCAAAAGGTGTTCACTGCCTTATTGAAAAACCACTTGCTCCAAGCGTGGTAGAAGCGCGGGCCATTGCCAATGCGGCGGCCAATTCTGGCGCCATTCTTCAAGTTGGCCACGTGGTCCGCTATGACCCGGTTATGGTGGCTATTCGTCAACTTTCGCTGGGCATGCCGCGCTTCATAGAAATTGATCGCATTAGTCCAATGACTTTTCGCAGTGTTGATGTTGGTGTTGTGCTTGACATGATGATTCATGATCTTGATTTGTTGTTGATGTTGCTTGAGCGCGAGCCGTCGGAGGTGCATGCAAGCGCGGTAAGTGTGTTGGGTGACAGCGAGGACGTGTGCAACGCGCGCCTTACATTTGCGCCGGGACCAGATGGACATTGTTGTGTGGCCAACATCACAGCCAGTCGTTTGGCGCTGAAGACCGAGCGTAAAATTCGCTTGATAGGTTCGGACGCCTATATGAGTGCCGACTTTGTGGAGCGAAAGGGAACTGTGATTCGCAAGACCGCCAATCAGGAAAAATTAACCTCCGTGAAGAAAAGTTTGAAAGACGGCGAGGACTTAAGCAGTGTGAATTGGCTTGATCTTGTGTCGGTTGAGGCGCTTGATGTGAAAGCGGGTGAGCCGTTGAAATTACAACTTGAAGATTTTATTGATGCGATACACACTGGTCGAAAACCATTCGCAGATGCCGAGGCGGGATTTGCCGCGGTGCGCACGGCGGAGCGAATTGTGGCGGCAGCCAAGACCCTTGATGGCGCAAGGATGTAGTTGGACATGCGTATTGGCTCACATCGAAGCGCGGCCGGTGGGGTTGCCAATGCCATACATGAGGCGGTTGCGCTTGGTCTTGACTGTGTTCAGTTGTTCACGGCAAATCAACGTCAGTGGCGTCCGCGCCAGCCAAGTCAACAAGAATGCGCTGATTGGTTTACGGCGCTCAAGGCGGCGGGGTGGAGCAATCCCCAAGACCATCGCGTTGTAAGTCACAATAGTTATTTGGTGAATCTTGCAAGTCCAGATGCGGCGGCCCGAAAAAAATCCATCGCGCTGCAGCGAAGCGAGTTGGAGCGTTGTGAACATCTTGGAATTCGCTTGTGTGTCATGCATCCCGGGGCTCACCTAAGCGGCAAGCGATTGACCACGGAAAAAAATAATTTGCAGGCGGATCCAAGTGTTGAGGAGTTGGCCGGCATCAAGCGGTTGGCTTCTAGTTTGGATCAGCTTCACAAAGAATTACCTGGGTACAAGGTGTTGACGTGTCTTGAAAACACGGTTGGCGCCGGCACAACCCTGGGCTACAACTTCAACCAACTCGCATTGGCCAAGCAGTTGGTTGGCAACGCTGATCGAATTGCTTTTTGTATTGATACATGCCACGCTGTGGCCGCTGGCTACAACATGGACACAACCACAAGCGCCAAAAATACTTTGGAATTAATTGACCAACACTTGGGTGTGAAACACGTGCGGGTCATTCACGCCAATGATTCGCAATTTCCATGTGGCAGCCGAAAGGATCGCCATGCGAATATTTTAGATGGAGTGTGTGGCGCTTCATGTTTCAAAGCGATAAAACATGTTGGGGCGTGGAAAAATATCCCCATGATTCTTGAGACTCCCAAAGAGGGTTTGTTTCGAGGTCGTGATTGGGATGTTGAAAATGCACAACGTCTGCGCGGGATAGCGGGCGTGCGCCAAATTAAAATCAGTGCGGTTGCGCGGGTTGTGAAAACTTCTGCCCGGTCCTTGTTGTGTCTGGCATTTGTGCTTGTGTTGAACACGGCTTGTAAAACCAGAACACTTGATCAAATTCGTGGTGACACCCCGATTGAAACATCGTCATCCCTGCGTGGTCCGGCAACGCCCAATGTTCAAGAAACGGCCCAGCTTTCACAAGCAAATCAATTGATTCAGTCTGGTGATTACGACAGTGCGTTGAACGCCTTTCAAGAAATTCTTCAGGAAAATCCAAAACTTCCAGACGCGTGGGTTGGAGTGGGGCGGGCGCAGTCGCTGAAAAAAGATTGGACGCAAGCGGAGTCTGCTTTCTCAAACGCGGCGGAACTTGATTCGGGCAATTTTGATGCGCAGTTTGGTCGCGGCAAGGCGCTGCAGGTTCTAAATCAGTTGGTTGATGCAATCCGCGCGTATCACCGAGCCCTACTCATTCGCCCGGAGGATTTTGATACAAACCTAAATATGGCGACGGCCTATTTACAACTTGATGAGGGAAAAAGCGCTGTTGTGTTTGCGGAAACGGCCGTGAAACTAAAACCAGATTCCGGGATTGCGCGCATTAATTTAGGTGTGGCGTATGAATTATCTGGAAAATATGATTTTGCAATTCAACAATACGAAATGGCAGCGGAATTAATGGAGCCAACGCCGCAACTTCTTACAAACTTGCTCAACGCGTATTCGCAAAGCAAGCGATATCGCGAGGCGGTAAATGCGGCGTTGTTGTTGGTCAAGTTGGCGCCAAC
>CAIWNO010000148.1 GCA_903914045.1 uncultured bacterium
TGTTGCATAAGGCTAAGAATGGCCTCCTCGCGCTCGCGGCTTTCACGGATGATGCGAATGACTTCATCAATGTCGCACACCGCGTAAATCAAACCTTCTAAGCGATGCGCCTGCTGCTTGGCTTGTCGCAAAAGGAAGCCAGTTCTGCGGCGAATGACCTCTTTTCGGTGGTCAATGTGGCACTGAATAATTTGCCGAACACCCAACGTGCGCGGCTGGTGGTTCACCAGCGCGATGTTGATAATGGAGAAGGTGCTTTGCAGCGGCGTGTATTCATACAGTTGCTTCTCAACAATCGCGGCATCGGCGCCTTTCTTCAGCACCACCACAACGCGCGTTTGCGCGTCGCGGCCGGAGTGATTGCGCACGTCGGCGATATCGGGAATGCGTCCCTCGCGGCTGGCAATGACAATCTTCTCGATCAAATTGGATTGCACAACTTGATATGGAATCTCATCAATGATGATGGCGTCGCGGCCACCTTCCTTGGCCACATGCACGCGACCGCGCAATGTGACTTTGCCGCGGCCAGAGGTGTAGGCCTCCACAATTCCGCGGCGACCAATTAAAATTCCGCCGGTTGGAAAATCTGGACCAGGCAACACGCGCATGAGTTCTTCCAAACTAATGTTTGGATTGTCGATCATCTTCACAATGGCGTCGCAGGCCTCGCTGAGATTGTGCGGCGGCATGCTGCTGGCCATGCCCACGGCAATGCCAGAACTTCCATTGACCAGCAAGTTTGGAAAGCGCGCTGGAAGAACGGTTGGCTCTTGCAAGCGTTCGTCGTAATTTGCCTTGAAATCAACTGTTTCCTTGTCCAAATCCTCCAGCATGGCGGTGGCGGGCGCGGTCATGCGCGCATCGGTGTAACCCATGGCGGCTGGCGGATCGCCCTCGATGGATCCAAAGTTTCCTTGCTTGTCAATGAGCAAGTAACGCGTCTTCCACACTTGTCCCAAATTCACAAGCGTTGGATAAATCACGCTCTCGCCGTGCGGGTGATAGTTGCCGCTGGTGTCGCCGCAAATCTTGGCGCACTTGATGTGCTTGCGTCCAGGCGTGAGATTAAGGTCATGCATGGCCACCAAAATGCGCCGCTGACTTGGCTTCAAACCATCGCGCACATCGGGCAGCGCGCGGTCCATGATGGTGCTCATGGCGTAGGTCAAGTAGCTGGTGTGCAACTCCTGCTCAATAGGCATTTCAACAACATGATCAATTGGCGCGGGTGTGGCTGGAGTTGGTTCACTCATGTGTGTAATTTCTGCAATGGCAAGTGCGACGTCGTGAACGACATCATTGGGACACAAATTGGGACAGATCGAAGCACGAAATCAGGCATGAATTTAGGCACGCAATTCAAGCATTTATTCTAGTCGAAAATGCGCCCGCACGAGCATCCGAATGCCTTATTTCCGAAGGAAATTTTGCGGATTATTGCCGCAGTTTCATGCTGAAAAAGTTCATTGATCTTTTCGCGTCCAAGAGAGGATTCAACACATTCTGTCCTGGTTGATTTTGCGCCGATGCATCTATTGATACACCCAGTCATGTGTCGTGTGCAACGCTTAAAGAGCTTCAAGCAACATGAGCCATTCCATGTTGCCAGGCGAGCCGGCGCGGCGTGAACTTTTGCCGCCAGTGATAGGTGATGCGGTGTCCGCGAGAACGTGTGCGCCAAGAGCGCGCATGGCTTCGCGCACACGCGCCACCACCGCGGGCACATGTTCGTGCGCCAGAAAACCATTTTTCAACCACTCTTTTTCCGCGCCTTCCACTTCATAATGCGGCTTCACCAACGAAATTATTTTTCCGCCGCCGCGCAACCACTTCAGCGCCACGGGCACCGAAAGTTTTTGTTGCGTCCACGCCAAATCCATCACCACCATGTCAACGCCGCCCTCTGTGACATCGGCGTACAAGGCGTTGGTGCGCTCGCGCACAACCACGCGCGCGTCATTGCGTAGGCGCCACGCCAGGGTTCCGTAGCCCGTGTCAATGCTGATCACTTGGCGCGCGCGGGCGCGCAATAGCACATCTGTGAAACCACCAATATTGCAGCCAAAATCAGCGCAAATTGCGTCTTTCACTTGCACGGGAAACGTGTCAAGCGCGTGTTGCAATTTCAAGCCCGCGCGTGAGGCAAGCGCGGGTTGCGCCGCTGCGCCAGCGGGGGCGTTCTCTTTTTCAATCTTGTGTTCATCAGCGCTGCGCGTGATTTTGTCCTTCTCATTCATTGGCGCGTGCTTTCATTTGGCGCGCGCGCGTTTAGGCCACGCCAACAACCGCCACGCCAAGGCGATTGGCTGCGGCAATCACAAGTGGCTTCTCAATTAAAATGACGCGGCCCACGCCAAGGGCCAAACATGTTGCGCCCGCTTTGGCCAATCGCTCAATCGTAGCCACGCCAACCGTGGGCACATCGGCGCGGCGATCATGGTTGTCGCTGGAAGTTTTCAACAGCGTCCAACCACGCGAGCGACACAGCGTGCTGGCGCGATCAATCATGGCGTCTGTTCCTTCGACCGCTTCAACGGCGATGGTGTCGCGGTCGCGCACGGCAATGGCTTGCCCAACATCCAGTTTGCACACTTGGGAAATAATTGGCCAACCAAACGCAATGTCCGCTTGTTGCGCGGCGCTTGGAGCGATGGAACCCATGACGCCAATCGTGGCAAGATGCTCTTGGATGTAGGTTGTTGAATCCATTAAGGTAACTCCTGAGTTGGCCAATTCATCGGCAACTGCCGCAAGAACCGCGGCGTTTCTGCGGTCGTGACGCAGACGACGGTACCACAGCCAAAGCGCCCGCAAATCTGGAATTTGTCGAAGCAACTTCAATGGATCGTGCATGCGCCGTTTGGAAACGCCGCCCACCATGACGGCTTCATGCACGCCGGCGCGTCGAAGTAGGCGAATCCACTTGCCCATTCGCAGCCAACCAGCTTGAGAAAATTCATCGCACAGCGCGGGCAACGCCGCGTCAAATTGATCGCGCAAACCAACCGCCACAACGCGTCTGCCCGCGGCCTTGGCTCCGCGCGCCACCAGCAACGGCAGTTGTCCATTGCCCGCGATCAAACCCAGCGGCGGCAAGTGTGTTGGTCCATGTTGCAAACTGGCGCGCGTTGAATTCATCCGCTGCCCATAGGGAGAAATCGATCGGGATCAATTTCAAATGGCTCGGCGCTCAGCACTCCATCCAAAACATTAATGGGGTCTTCATGCACATGTAATAGATGATGCACCGCGGGTTTGATAAATTTGTGCTCAATGCCGTGATCGATCAAGCCTACGAGCGGGTTGTAGTAGCCATCCAAATTCACCAAGCCAATTGGCTTACGATGCTCGCCCACTTGCCGCTGCACCAGCACTTCAAACAACTCCTCAAATGTTCCAAGTCCACCAGGCAGCGCAATGAACGCGTCGCCACGCTGCGCCATTAATGTTTTTCGCTGCGCCATGGTGTCCACCACAATCAGCTCGTCGCATTGGTCGTAGCCTTGCTCAAGGTCCAGCAATCTTTTGGTGATCACGCCCACCACTTTGCCGCCCGCGCTCTTCATGGTTCGCGCAATTTCCCCCATTAAACCAATGCTTCCGCCGCCATACACCAGCGCCATGTTGCGCCGCGCCATTTCTTGGCCAAGCAGGCGCGCGGCGTCCATGAACTTTATATCCAGGCTGACACTGCTTGAACAATACACGGTGATATTTCTCATGGTGATCTTTGGCTAGATTACTCACATGCAGCTGCAATTGCTCACCCCCACGTTTTTTTTCATCGGTTGGATGCTCTCGATTATTTTCACGGCCATTGCCATGGCCTTTGGAACAAGATTCAAGGCGCTTGACACTGAAGGTGCCGACGGTCACGTGAAGGAATTGCGCATGGTGCCCAATGTGGGCGGCGTGGCGGTGATGAGTTCGTTTGTCTTGCCCGCGCTCGCGGGTCTGCTCTACATCAGTTTGCGCAATCCTCCAGCCGTGGATCCCACAAGGCACTATGGATTGGATTTTTTCCAGTCGCGCATTAATGAGAACTTTGTGCCAACCATTGCTATTTTGGCGGGCGCGGTGTGGCTGTTGTTGATGGGCATGTGGGATGATCGCAAACCACTGAAAGCCGCAACCAAACTGCTGCTGCAATTTATTCCTGCCATTGCCATTGTGTGGGCATTTGATATTCGCTTGCTCACTTTGCTTGACCACTATGGACCCGAAGGCAAAGCGTTGAGCGTGTTCCTTGGCGTGATTTGGATTGTGACCATGATCAACGCCATGAATTTTCTGGACAACATGGATGGACTGGCGGCGGGCGTGGGCATGATCGCCTCGCTCTTGTTCACCATTGCCGCGTTCATGGTGCAACAGTGGTTCATTGCCAGCATGTTCTCGCTTTTAGCGGGCTCACTCGCTGGATTTCTGCTTTTTAATTTCTTTCCAAAGGGTGGCGCCAAAATTTTTCTAGGCGATGGCGGAAGTCAACCGCTGGGATTTTTACTGGCGGTGCTTTCCATTCGAACCACGTTTGTGAATCCCGCGGAGGTTGATTATGAACTTGGAACACATTGGTGGGGCATTCTTGCGCCGCTGATTATCTTGGCCATTCCGCTGTACGACATGATCGCCACCAGCATGATTCGCCTTCGAATTGGGCACAGCCCGTGGGTTGGTGATCAGCGTCATTTGTCGCACCGACTTGTGGAACGAGGCTTCACCAAGCGCGGCGCGGTGGTGATTATTTGGGCGTTGGCGGCCATCATTGGCGTGGGCGGCATTCTCATTGGCAGCCTCTCGCCGTTTCCTGCGATCTTGGTTGTGCTGCAAACCATCGCCGCGCTTGTGTTGCTGGGTTTCATGGAAGGAATTTTTCGTCGATGACCGCGCTTCCTCATGCGCGACATGATGGAAGCAACCTTGCGTCAGTAAAACGAAATATGCTGACGATGTCCGCGGCCTTGATGGGCGGCGCCATTGCGCTGCGAACATTGGTGTCGTGGGCGCCCGTGCTTCGCTTTGATGTTGATCCTGTTTTTGATCCCGCGCCATTCGCTGGTCTTGGACCTGCGGGCAGTTTGTACATCGACGCGGTGATTGTACTGAGCGCGGCGTTTATTCTTGCCGAGTGCGCATCATTGTGGGCGTTGGCGTTGTTGATGGTGGCAGGCTTGGCGAGCATTTCAATTTTTCACATTCACGGCGCAAACCCCGCGGCAACACCTTGGCGCGGCGCCACGTGGGTGGTTGGATTTGTGGCGGCTGCGGCCGCGGTGTCACTGGCGCAATCGCCGCAAAACACCGCAAAAATAGCGTGGAGCGTGTTGGTGACACTCTTGATCTCGGTGGCTGGCGCGTGGTGGTTTCGCGGCGCGTGGCAGTGGTGTGTGGAGCAACCGGCGGTGGTGGAATTTTTCCATGCCAATGGACGCGACGCGGCGTTCTTTGCGCAGCATGGTTGGGACGCCGACGGTCCACACGCGGCGGCGTATGTGCGGCGACTTTCACAGCGTGAAATGTCTGGTTGGTTTGGCATGGCAAATATCTTCGCCGGACTTTTCGCCGCGATGGCTGTTGCGTTGGTCGCCATTGGCGCGCGCCTGATCAGTCGTGATCGAATGATTGCATTCATCGCCGCGCTGTTGTGCGCCACCATTGTGTTGGCCAATGGTTCCAAGGGAGCCATTGTGGCCATGTTGCTTGGTCTTGCGTTTCTTGTGTTCATGCGGCGAGTTCGCGTTGCGCCCAACACGTTGGCGCTTGGCGCGCTGGCGCTGATTGTTCTGTGCGCGTTCGCCCCTGCGCTGCGCGCCATGTTGCCAGCCGAGGCGCTTGGTCAAGAACGCAGCCTGTTGTTTCGTAGCCACTACATCACTGGAGCCTGGCGAATTTTTTTCAATCAGCCATTCATGGGAAGCGGCATTGATGGCTTTCAAGACGCGTTCCTTTTGTTTCGACCAGTCGACGCGGTGGACGCGGTGCAAAGCGCGCACTCGGTGTTTTTTGACTGGCTCGCGCAAATAGGTGTGGCTGGAATTCCAATGATTGTGGCTGTATTTGCAGTTCTTTTTGTCGCGGCCAAAGGCGCGGTGGCGGCGGGGAAAAGCCAAGGCCCATGTCAGACGCGGTGGCCGCAAACGCTTGCGGCATGCGTGATGGTCTTGGTGGGAGTGTTGGCCATTCGCTTCGAGGCGCACTCGCTTGATCAAGAGTCGCTGTTGGCGCGACTGGTTGGCGTGGTTGCGGCGGCGGCAAGCGCATGGTGGTTGCTTGCACGTGTTGTGGTGAATGGCATGACTCCATCGCTCCTATTGGCGGCGGCCGCCGTCACTCTTTGGATTGATGGACAAATTGAAATGACGTTGTGGAATCCAGGCTCCATGATTTGGGGTTGTGTGTTGTTGGCGGCTAGCGCGCCACGGAGCGCGCCGTTGAATCGCCGTTGGTTTGATGGCGGGGTGCACTGGTTTGCCGCGGTCGCCGCCATTTTATTTTCATTGACATTGTTCAGATTCGCCAACATCGCCGATCACCAAGAGGCGCGCGTGGAAATGGCCGCGCAACAACTTGCGCACGCCGCGGAGTTGGCCAAAGGCGAGCCCGGCGCGCAAGCCCGCATTGAGTGCGCGCGTTTCTTGCGCGAGCCCTTCAACGGTCACGCCGCCCTTGATAGCTCCAAGCTGGCCGCGGTTGATCAACTGTTGCGCGCGGCGGCTTTGGCCAGCAACCCCAAGGAGGCGTTGAGTCTGTTGCAAGAGGCCAAAGGTGTGTGCCAGGAAATCAGTGAAAACAACTTTCAAAAGCGGCAAATTGCCTCATTGGTGTCGGAGGCAATCGCCATTGAATCCCGCCAAGAACCTGACGCCAAATTGGCCATTGAGGCGGCGTTGCAAGTCACGCGCATGGATCCACGCTGCGCTAGCGCGTGGCTTCGCGCGGCGCGATGGTCGGGCACAATTTCTGATCCAACCGCTGGCGCATACGCCACGCGCGCCATTGAATCGGATGACTCCATGCGCTTTGACGCGCTGTTGAAATTGCGGCCAGCTGATCGGCATGAGGCTGAGCAATTACGTGCGGCGTGGCCGCATCAATAATTCTTGCTACGCGCACATCATGTGGCGATTCTATTTTATGGCGACACGCCCGTGGTGCTCGCGCGTTCAATGGCCTGAACAACTTGCGCGCGCGTGTAGGCGTCGCTGATCAACGCAATTTTTCCATTGGCGTCCTGCACAACAAGCAGGGGAATGCTCACGCGTTTGTATTCATGCAATACATTCCATCCGTCGCTCTTGCGGCTGGTGATATCCACCTTGATTGGCGCGACATTTTTTTGGGCCAACGCCGCAGTGACTTCGTCCGAATTCAAGACCGCGCTTTCAAGCGCCTTGCAATTCAAACACCACTCCGCTGTGAAATCTAGAACGATAATTTTGTGATTGGTTTTGGCCTCGGCCAAGGCCGCGCTGGAATATGCAATCCATTCGGTTGTACCCGCGCCGCCTAGCGCCATGCTTACGCCAACGCTCAGCGCAACAATGACCACGGAAATGGTAGTAAAAACAAGCCTAAATGAAGCTTTTGTGGTAATGCGCCAGGTGCGCCACGCCAGCCAAACGCCGGCCATGGAAGCGGTCGCGCCAATCAACCACCAATGCGCATGTGTTGGAGTTGGCAGCAACCCATTCAGGCCGGCGCCAATAAAAAAGATGGCCGCCGCCAAAAGTAAAATGCCCATGACTTGCTTCACAAGGTCGCTTGCGGCGCCACTGCGCGGCATGCGCGAGACCAAGTTTGGAAACGCGCTCAGAAATAAATATGGCGTGGCCATGCCAGCGCCAATGCTTCCAAAGACAATCAACACAGTTGATGCGCTGCCACTGGAGGCCGCCCAACCAGCCGCCGCGCCCATCAGTGGCGCGGTGCACGGAGTGGAAAGCACGGCCGTCATCATTCCAAAAATAAAAGTTCCAATAAATGAATCATGCTTGGGTTCAATGGCGTATACCCACGCGGGCAATCCCACGCTGAAGAATCCGGCCATGCCAATAGCCATGAAGGCAATAAATATTCCAAGCCCAATAGTGAACGCGGGATATTGAAAAAGTTGGTTGGCCGCGCTAAAGCCACTGGCTCCACCCACCAACACGCCCAGGGCCAGCCAAAATCCAATCACGCCCAAACTCATGACCACGCCCAGTAAAAAGCACTTGCCGCGATTACCCGCGCCCTGGCTTAATGACATGATTTTTAGCGGAATAATAGGCAAAACGCAGGGTGTGAAGTTGAGCAGCATGCCCCCCAGGAACGCCACCAACAGCAGCAGAAAAAAACCAGTGCCAGTGGGATCAA
>CAIWNO010000149.1 GCA_903914045.1 uncultured bacterium
CCAGCGCCTTCAAACGAGGAATCAAATGTCCACACTTTGCTGCTGGTGGTGTACTTGGTTTGCGCATCGCTTTTCAAGTTGGCGCTGGCAATGGTGTACAAAGTTGTTCCGCCAGTTTGTGCGGCGGACTTGCCCACAAAGTCACACCACACGGCCATTTTTACTGAGTTTTCACTTGTAATGTCGCTGCATTTCAAAGTGAATCGACCAAACAAAATCAAGTGATCTGCATTTGCGCTGGCGTTGGTTTCCCAGCCAGCATCAGTTGGAGCCGCTTGATACACGCCGGCGCCAACAAAGATTCCATTGGAATTTGAGCCTCCGACAATAGAGCCAACATTTGAATTTGGATTAGTAAAATATGTGTCTGGGGTAATGTTGCCTGAGTTGCCCGCGCCTTGCGTACGTGCGCCAACCGTTAAGAATGAATCCCAAGTGTTGTTGCCTGATGCAGGCAGCCAACTTGTGTTGCTGTGCTGGAAAGCAAGTCCAGCGCTATTTTCATACTTCGAACTCTTGGTAACGCCATAAGTAGAAGAATCCGTAGTGGCTTGACCAAAGAAATTCACCACGCGTTCGCCGTTGGAACCAGTTCCAGTGGCTGAATTAAATTTAAGGTATACGTCCATGACGCTGTAAAAAGCATTGCTCACAAGTTTTCCATCCGCATCGCGAGAGATGACTTGAGCAGAACCATCTGCGGCCAACAAGTAGTTCTTGGCATACAAGCCTTGTGCGCCTGCCACAGAGGCGCTTGCCGCGCCGGTAAACGAAATTGCGAGAAGAGTTGAAACGATTGTATTTGTACGCATTGTGAAATACTCCAAGGGGGAATGCGGATCTTGGAAGATCCGCGGGGAACAATGCGAATCCGAATGGATTCGCGGGAAGGAATGCAGACCCAAGTCTGCCGAACACATTGTGCGGAGCAGGGAAGCGCCGCAAGTAAATCGTGATGAGTTTGAAAGGCAGTTTGACTTGCGCCCTGAAACAGTTCCTCACTTGCAAGCACCGCAATCGCCGGAGATTTCAGTCCCTTTCACTGAAATCTCCGGCAGCGGCGTGCTGGAGTCCTGTTTCAGATTTGGCGCTATTTCATTCAGTCCAGCAGACAACTCTGCGACATACATCACAATTTTCTTTTGGCTTTTTTCAAAGCTGCAAGAAAGTGAAAGTCGCACTCAGTGTGCTGAGATTGAATGAACAAGTCTTGTTTGAACTTATTTAAAAGTTACAAACCTTGCACTCCAAACCCGATAATTTTTTAGTACCCTTTAAGCCAACTCACTCGTCCGACAACTAGGAACACTCGGATCGGTCGGATTTCGACCCGCATATCATTAATAACACCAGAATAAGTGCTGTCAAATACAGTTTGCAATTTTTGTAAAAATAAAAGACGCTTCTATTGCTAGAAGTCGTCTTAAAGCCAAATTAGCGCTGTATTGAGTCTTTTTTTAGTTCCGTCTACGACCAGTTAGCAAAGCCGCAAGACCAACCAAGGCCGCCGCGCCTGGAGTTGGAATAAATGTCCAAGCAAGTTGGCCCGGACCTGCAGCGCCTTCAAACGAGGAATCAAATGTCCACACTTTGCTGCTGGTGGTGTACTTGGTTTGCGCATCGCTTTTCAAATTAGCGCTAGCTATGGTGTACATGGTTGTTCCACCAGTTTGCGCGGTGGACTTGCCCACGAAATCGCACCACATGGTTAACTTTGGTGCAAGCGAGGCGCCAGTGTTTCCCATAGCAGTTACAACATCGCTACATAAAAGCGTAAATCGAGCAAACATAACCATCTTGTCGGCATATGCGCTGGCGTTGGTTTGAAAGCCAGCATCTGTTGGAGCGGCTTGATACACGCCCGCGCCAACAAAGCCAGTCGCGCTGCTGCCACCGGTGATAACGCCCACATTTGAATTTGGATTTACAAAGTACACGTCGGGAGTCACGCTGCCAGTTGCGCCAGCGCCTTGCTCACGCGCGCCAACCGTTAAGAATGAATCCCATGAGTTGTTGCCTGTTCCACCAGCAGCGCCAGCCGCTGGAAGCCAACTGGAGTTGCTGTGTTGGAAAGCAAGTCCATTGCTCACTTCATACTTGGCTGTTTTATTCACGCCATAGGTAGAAGCATCCGTAGTGGCTTGACCAAAGAAGTTCACCACGCGTTCGCCGCTGGCACCAGTTCCAACTGCGGAATTAAATTTCAGGTACACGTCCATGACGGAGTAA
Organism: uncultured bacterium; assembly: GCA_903914045.1. GTDB lineage: Bacteria > Planctomycetota > Phycisphaerae > Phycisphaerales > SM1A02 > SYAC01. The sequence goes on from CAIWNO010000149.1 coordinate 2,230, forward strand.
AAAGCGTTGCTGGAAGAAGTGCCAAGACCAGTTGCTGCCGAGCCGTCCGCCGCCAGCAAATAATTCTTTGCATACAGGCCTTGCGCGCCGGAAACAGAGGCGCTTGCCGCGCCGGTAAACGAGATTGCGAGAAGAGTTGAAACGATTTGGGAAGAGTTTTTCATAACAGATTGGATTCCTAAAAAAGAAAGGGGATAGAACAAACACTTTTCCGACACCAATCAATGCCGCCCGTAGGCATTTGATTGAAACGAGTTTTTGAATTTTTCAGGATCTCAAATAAACATTGAATTCAACTTCGACCAGAAAGGATCGTTGAAGCCGCATGCAAGTTTTTCAAGTGACCCACTCCCAACCTCACCTTGCCTAGTTCATCATGATATTTTCAGGTCACGATATTTGCTAGACATTTAGAACCTAAGCCGAATTTGTGTCGTGTCAAAATTATTTCTACAACTTTCTATCATTTGTGGAACTGATACTAAATACATTGATTTAAAGCCATTAAACAAAGATATTATCAGCCATATAAAAATAAAAAAGAAAGACCCCGATGGCGAACCATCGGGGTCTTGGGTTTCACAAGAACAATTGAAGTAAATCAGGCCTTACGACGACGACTTACTAAGCCAGCGAGACCAACCAAGGCGATTGCGCCTGGGGTTGGAACTGGAACAAAGAAGTTGTCATATGTCGCATTCATAGTGAACGTTGGTTGAGAGGTTGTTCCACCACCAGCGCTTGTTCCATTGACCTTCATGGTGACTTCACCATGCATTTGCATGGTAATAACATCAGTAGACGCAGCGTTTGTCACGTCAATCGTGAAACGACCAAGCATGATGCGCTTGTCAGCGTAAGTACCGGCCAAATCGCCAATATAAAGTGGCGAAGCCGTATACCAACCGCCTCCAACATAAGCTGGCGTAACGTTATAACCACCTTGAATGGTTCCCGCTCCTGGAGTATTTCCATTCACGAAATATGGATCAGCAGTAATAGCTGAACTAGATTGCGCTTCTGTTTGGCCACGGGCACCAATGGTCACAAATGAATCCCAAGCATTTGCATTTGCGCTGCTGCTTGGCATCCAACCGGTTCCATTACTATGCACCCAAGGCGCACCATTAGTGGCTGTTGCTGCATCGTTGGCATTTGTCACACCGTTCTTAGTGGTTGTGACCCAGCCAGTTTTACCAGTCAAATTTTGACCGTAGTAATTTACGCATTTATCAAATGCACCAGAGCAATTGATATATACGTCCATTACTGAATATCGAGATCCTGTTGATGCATCAACTACTAGGTAGTTTGTACCCGAGTAGCCTAGGATACCTGCATTTGCACTTGCGGCAGCCGCAAGTACACCGAAACTAATTACGCTCTTTGGGAAACCCATTGTTAATACTCCAGATGTCCGGTGGGGAAAAGGGAAGAAAGGGAACAGAGTGAAGTGAGGGAACGTGATCTACCGGGATGAGATCACATTACTAATCTGACCCCAAAAATCATGCGCACAAGTAATAATTCAAGTTTTTTCTCATTTTCCTGTTTTATTTTGTGCGATCTGATTTTTACTGGTTTGTAATTTTTGTACATGCTGTCGATCGTGCAAGGCAATCCGATCAAAAAGACCAATTTTTAGTGCAATAAATGACGTTTTGGGCTTATTTAATTATAGGACTTATAATTCTGCGTCCCTGATTTCATATCAATCAAGTTTATAAAAATTGTAGGTCGGCAACACAAGAAGCTGTTTTATTGTTCAATCTCAGAGTCAATCTGTATGAAAGTAGCCCACAAAAAAGGAATCAACCATGAGTATGGCAATTACAAAATGCGCGGTGATTGGAGCGGGAACAATGGGGTCTGGAATTGCTTTTGTAGCTGCAGCCGCAGGAATAGATGTGTTTCAAGTGGATGTGAAGCAAGAGCAACTTGATCGCGCGCGCACCTATCACAAGAAAACAGCGGAGCGGGCGGTTGAAAAGAAACGCATGACGCAAGCGGAGGCAGATGCGGCGTGGGCGCGTATTCATTACGTGGCCGCAATGGATCAAGCCAAGGGGGCGCAGTGGGTGATTGAAGCGGCCACCGAGAATGTTGAATTGAAGAAGAAGATCTTCCGCGAAATGCAGGCGCACTTTCCGGCGCCAGCGATTTTGTCCAGCAATACAAGCAGTATTTCCATTACGGATATTGCCGCGGCGCTGGGCGAGGATGCGGCGCGCGTGATTGGAATGCATTTCTTTAATCCAGTTCCAGTGATGGCGCTTGTGGAAGTGATCAAAGGTTTTGCCACCAGTGAAGAGACCACCGAGCGAACCATTGCGCTGGCCAAGGCGCTTGGCAAGACGCCGGTGCCCGCGAATGATCGAGCGGGGTTTGTCTCAAACAGAGTGTTAATGCCCATGATTAACGAGGCTTTTTACGCGTGGATGGAGGGCGTTGCGAAGCCGGAGGACATTGATCAGATTATGAAATTGGGTTGCAATTTCCCAATGGGGCCGCTGCGACTGGCGGATTTTATTGGGCTGGATGTCTGTCACGACATCATGATGGTGATGCACCGCGAGTTGGGAAACCCCAAGTTTTTTCCATGTCCGCTGCTGCGCCAATTGGTGACGGCGGGGCGACTTGGTGACAAAAGTGGGCGCGGCGTGTTTGAATATCCAGGCAAGTGATTTGTGCGTGAATTTGCCAAGTGAATGTGCCACGTGATTTGTGCGAGCTGAGAATCTCAGGCGGGCATTTGAAATGAAGACGCTCGATGGCGGTTCAAGTGTCGTACTATTGACGCATGAATCAAGCGAATGACGGCACTGAAATGGGCAAGTCGATCGCGGCGATTCAAGCGAGCGTTGCATCTCTTCCATTGTCACAGCGCGCGCGCGGATCATTAGTCCCAGATTCCGCGGCGTTGGAATTGGCTATAGATCTCTTTCGATCTTTGGCGTTTCCTGGTTTTTTCTTGGCGCAACCAACTGGCGCCAGCGCAACAGTGGAGCACAACGTGGAGCAACTTGTACGGTGTCTAGTGCCACAGGTGCTTGCGGCCATGCATGTGGAGGCAAGTTTTTCTCAAGCGAAGACACTGAATAATCAGACATCGCACGCGGCGGCAATTTTCATGGACGACAAATCAGCCGCGGACCAGGCGGCTGCGGTAGTGATGAAACTTTTGTCGGCAATTCCCACTATTCGCGCGTTGCTTGCCGCCGATGCTGCGGCCGCATTTGATGGCGACCCCGCGGCTCAAAGCGTGAATGAAGTTATTTTTTGTTACCCCGGTTTGCATGCGCTCATTGTGCACAGATTTGCCCATGAATTACATGGTTTTTGCGCGCCGTTGGTGCCGCGCATGTTAGCGGAAATAACCCATCGCCGGACGGGAATTGATATTCATCCGGGTGCAACAATCGGCGAAGGCTTGTTCATTGATCACGGTACGGGTGTTGTGATTGGCGAGACCACGGTGATTGGCAAGCGTTGCAAGATTTATCAAGGCGTGACTCTGGGCGCAAAAAGTTTTGAGCAAGATGAAAGCGGCCGCGCGCGCAAAAATTATAAGCGTCATCCGACATTGCAAGATCATGTGACTGTGTACGCGGGAGCCACAATTCTTGGTGGCGACACCGTGATAGGCGCGGGGTGCGTGATAGCGGGTGGAGTTTTTCTAACCGAGAGCGTTCCCGCGGAGCACATTGTGCATGGACCGCGCGCGGAAATCACACTTCGCAGCAAGGGCGATTCACTGTGACAAATTCACTCTGGTCAAATTTCAAAAAGTGAAGCTTGTGTTGTGTCATTTGTGATTGTCTTGACTCATTCGTGTCGCGCGCAACTGTGATTGAACCAACGCATTCGCATGAATTCTTGGGCACATTCTTGCGCTTCATCACGCGCGGATTTCGCTAGAATCAACCCTTCATTCGCAACTTTCTTGCAATTAGGAATTACCACATGTCGCACACCGCACACGACCCGTTTGGAGCCCGCACCGCACTTTCTACGCCGCTTGGGCAAATGCATTATTACAGCCTTTCTGTGCTGAAACAGTTTGGTGATGTGGATCGGCTTCCCTATTCAATCAAGGTGTTGCTAGAAAGCGTGTTGCGCAATGTGGATGGCCGCGTGTACACGCAAGAGCATGTGAAGGCGATCGCAGCGAGCGATCCCAAGCGTCAAAGCGATGAGGAAATTCCGTTCATGCCAGGGCGCGTGGTGTTGCAAGATTTCACGGGCGTTCCTTGCGTGGTTGATTTGGCCGCCATGCGCGGCGCCATGCAGCGAATGGGCGGCGACCCGAAGCGTGTGAATCCGCTTGTTCCATGCGATTTGGTGATTGACCACTCGGTTCAAGTGGATGCGTATGCCAGCGGCGTGGCGTTGACTATTAACAGTGAAAAAGAATTTGAACGCAACATGGAGCGCTATGAATTTTTAAAGTGGGGGCAAGGCGCGTTTGAGAATTTCCGCGTGGTGCCGCCGGGAACGGGCATTGTGCATCAAGTGAATTTGGAATATCTAGCCAAAGTGGTGTGGGAAAAAGATGGCGTGCTCTATCCAGATAGTTTGGTGGGAACCGACAGCCACACCACCATGATCAACGGCTTGGGTGTTCTTGGTTGGGGCGTGGGCGGCATTGAAGCCGAGGCCGTAATGCTGGGACAGCCTATTTACATGCTGATTCCGGAGGTTGTTGGCGTTCGCTTAACGGGCAAGTTGCCCGAGGGCACAACGGCCACGGATTTGGTTTTGCGTGTTACGGAAATGTTGCGCAAGCATGGCGTGGTGAACAAGTTCGTGGAATTTTTTGGCGCGGGCTTGGCTGACATGCCGGTTGCCAATCGCGCCACCATTGCAAACATGGCGCCGGAGTACGGCGCGACTTGCGGCTTCTTTCCAATTGATGAACAGACGTTGACCTACATGCGCTTGTCTGGCCGCGACGAGAATTTAATCAAGACCGTGGAGATGTATTCAAAGGCGCAAGGTTTTTGGCGCGATGATGCGCGCGAAGTGTCGTACGCCACAGTTCTTGAACTGGATCAATCGACCATCACGCCAAGCTTGGCGGGGCCATCTCGTCCGCAAGACCGCGTGGAGTTGAAGGCCATGAAAAGTTCGTGGCACGCGGCGCTTCCAAAATTAAAATCCGCCGGCAAATCTGCAGCGGCAAGTGCAGCTACGGCCACCGCGCTGGCCGATGACGGCGTGGCCATTATGATGGATGGTCAAGAATGCATTCTAAAAAATGGCGCCGTGGTGATTGCCGCCATCACCAGTTGCACCAACACCAGCAATCCAAGCGTGATGATTGGCGCCGGTCTTTTAGCCAAAAAATCCCACGAATTTGGCTTACTTCGCAAGCCGTGGGTTAAAAGTTCCTTGGCGCCAGGCAGCAAAGTTGTGACGGAATATTTGAAGAAGTCCGGCTCCATGCCGGCGCTTGAGGCGCTTGGTTTTTATGTGGTTGGTTACGGTTGCACCACATGCATTGGCAATAGTGGTCCGCTTCCAGACGCTGTTGAGAATGCGATCAAGGGCAACGACATGGTTGTGGCCAGCGTGCTTTCGGGCAACCGAAATTTTGAAGCGCGCGTGCACCCAGATGTAAAGGCGAATTATTTGGCAAGCCCCGCGCTTGTGGTGGCGTACGCCATCGCTGGCACTGTTGACATTGATTTGCAAACCGAACCACTTGGCATTTCAAAGACCGGCAAGCCCGTGTACTTGCGCGACGTGTGGCCAAGTCAAAAAGAAATTGACGCGGCGGTTTCCTCCAGTGTGACCAACGAACAATTTCGCACGCAGTACGCCAGTGTGTTTGACGGCAGCGACGAGTGGAAAGAAATTGCCACCACGCGCGGCGACATGTATCAATGGAACGCCAAGAGCACGTACATTCAAGAGCCACCATTTTTCACCACTATGACTCTCGCTGAACCAGGTCCGATTGGCTCTATCAAAGAGGCGCGTTGCTTGGCCAAACTTGGAGATAGCGTGACCACCGACCACATTTCGCCAGCGGGAAACATTAAAAAAGACGGGCCTGCAGGGGCTTTTTTAACCCAGCATGGTGTGCCCGTGAGCATGTTTAACAGTTACGGAAGCCGCCGTGGCAACGACCGCGTGATGACGCGTGGAACATTTGCCAACACGCGTATTCAAAATCAACTTGCGCCTGGAACCATGGGCGGCGTGACCACGGATTTTATTGACGGCGCGGTCAAGTCCATCTTTGACGCCGCTGAACATTACAAGAAGTCCGGCATTGCGCTGGTGGTTCTTGCGGGCAAGGATTACGGCATGGGTTCATCGCGCGACTGGGCCGCAAAGGGCGCGTACTTGTTGGGCGTGCGCGCGGTGATCGCGGAAAGTTTTGAGCGCATCCATCGCTCCAACTTGGTTGGCATGGGCGTCATGCCTCTGACATATCAAACTGGACAGACCGCGCAGAGTTTGGGTTTGACTGGCCAGGAAATATTCGACATTGATTTGCCAGCGGACATAAAGCCGCGTCAATTGATCACGGTTCACGCGCGGCGCGCGGGCTCGGCCGACATACGCTTTGAAACCGTCTGCCGCATAGACACGCCTGTTGAGGTTGACTACTACCGCAACGGCGGAATATTGCACACGGTGTTGCGACGCATGGCCAAAGCGTAAGTTGTGTAATTGCTTTGCTGAATTACGTTGGGTGATGTGGTGTGGCGTGGTATGGCGCAAGACACGCTAAAAATGTTGTAAATATGCCTGAAAAAAGGTAGTTTTTACAAGACCGCCTTGTGGCGTCGGCATGATGGGCGCATGAACAATTCCATAGTGCAACGCGCGTTGGCGTGGCGTGCGCAGGGCGAAGAATATCTTTTTGCCCGCGCTAAAACATTTTTTAAACACATGCTTGATTGGCTTGAGCAGTGCGAAGAATATTTTTTAGGCCGTGGACGCCAGAACGCAAGCCGCGCCGTGCATGGTGCCATTGACATGCAGTCGCCGGATGAGGTGGCAAAGTTTGAGACCGCTGATGTGTGCTGTCTTGGCTTGTACACATTGCCGCTTTCAGAAATTGTTCTTGCTGTTAAAAAGCAAAGGTGGTCGCGTGCGGGAACAGCGTTGGGAAAAGTGCTTGCACGCAAGGCTTCAATTCAATTTGGCGTCCATGATTGCGCAGGGGCGCAGAATTGGATTGTGGTTCCAATACCAACTCCGTTTCTGCGCCGTGTCATGCGCGGAATTGATCACTCGGACATCATTGCGAGCGCGTTTGCGAATGAATTGCGCTTTCCCCTGCGCCGTGCGCTGTGGCAACGTTTTGGACGCACTCAAAAAACATTAAATCGCAGCGGGCGTTTACAGCGTTTGCAACGCTTTGCCCTGCGCCGTTGGCATGTCGAAAGCGTGCTTGGAAAGAGCGTCATTTTAGTGGATGACATCAGAACAACGGGGGCAACCTTGTCTCAGGCAACTCAGGTGCTTCTGCACGCTGGCGCCACGCGAGTAGTGGCCGCGGTGGTGTGCATGGTGGAAAAATAACCATAAATTACTGTTTTAATGACACTTATGTTTAAAATCCAAACTCAAATCAGACTTCGCAATCGGTACTTTGAACAGGCATTTCTGACCAAATGAACTACGGTTCATGGATCGAATTACGTCAAGTTATAAACAATTTGGATTTTGCCCCCCAATGAGTTGACAGCCTTGGAGATTTGGTTAGACTCCTCGACCCTGCATTTCCAACTGAAAGGTTGGAAGGCAGGATTCTCTTTGAAAAGTGAACAGTTTGGATACGCCGCGAGGATGTGCGGTTTTTGTGATTTGGTTACGGCCAGATCATGGAAGCCAGTTCCCATTATTGGGAGCAACTCAG